>NC_020303.1 GCF_000341345.1 Corynebacterium halotolerans YIM 70093 = DSM 44683
GGGGGGACGGTACGAAGCTTTTTCACGTTTCATAGGGCGGGGCTAGCTCTACACCTTTACATGTATTCAGATACTTAGATACACTTATTTACAGATACATACATACATGCATACGCGTACAGCTACGCACTTCACGTCACTACCGGAAGGACCACCAATGATCATTGGCATCGCAAACGTGAAAGGTGGGGTCGGCAAGACGACGACCAGCATCTACCTCGCCACCGTACTCGCTGACCAGGGCCACGAAGTGGTCGTCGTCGACCTCGACCGTCAGGGGTCCGCCTCCGAATGGGCGGACCGAGCCGAGGACGCTGGCAACCCACTCCCCTTCCCCGTCGAAGTCTCCAATGCCGCCCGCCTCAAACGCTTCGTCAAGAACTACGGCAAGCGCACCACCATCATCCTCGACACCCCACCCGGCGATCCCGCCACCGTTGACGCCGCCATCGCCATCTCCGACTACGTCGTTGTCCCGACCCGCTCCTACGGCATCGAGGTCTCTCGGGTTTGGGACACCCTCCCCTCGCTCAACGGCATTCCGCACGCCGTCTTGGTCACCTCCGCCCGCCTCGGCACGCGCTCGCTCGAGTTGTTCCTCGCGATCCTGGACGAGGAAGAGGTGCCACGCTTCCGCACTGTCATTCCCCTGCGGGAGTCCGTACCAGACACCTGGGGCGATGTGCCGACCCGATTCGAGGGTTACGACAACGTTGCTGCGGAGATCCTGGAGGCCATCAAGTGAGCGACAAGAGGAACAAGCTGAGCCCGCGGAAGCCTTCTGCCAGTCGACGTCGCAGCGTCGAGGAAGCCTTCATCTCAGCTGACGCTAAGCCGGCTCCGGAGCCAACCCAGATGTACAACATCAAACTGCCCGTCGAACTCCATCGTCGCGCGAAGATGCAGGCATTTAAGGAGGACCGCACGATGAAGGACATCATCGTGGAGCTACTACGGGATTACCTCGACGAACACGAGGAATGAGATACATAAATACACATGTATTTGTAAATACGTAAAGGTATGTATCTGTAAATTTGTGTAGATGGATACTATGGCCAGTCCTCCCCCACAAGGTCACTAGCTGCTGATACCGTTGCAAGAATAGTGAAAGCCGGGCGCTGTCCTACCAGCCCCGGCCATGACCCCACGACCCTGAATGAAAGCGTGAGGATTTATGGGTGATCATACCCTGACCCGGGACGACTCTGGCAACCCCGGAGAAATTGAGCAGACTGAGCAGGCCGTGGGCTACATCAGCCGCTGGTTCGTCCAAGCGCTCTTCCCCTATAGGAAGACTGACGAACTCGTCCGTCAGATCCAAAGCGGCCGCGACAGGGTCACCGTTATGTCCGCCAACGGACTACCCTACGGAAAATATCCGCGTCTCATTATGGCCGCCATCATCACCACCGCAGTACAGCGGGCGGGCCAGGTCGAGCTCGGCCTGATGACCCCGGAAGAGGCCCGCCGCATTCCGCTCGGCCGATCGCTGGATGGATTCCTCGCCACGATTGGGATCGCGAGCCGGGGGACTGGGGGAGCACGTGGAAACCGGACGCTGATCCGGGAGCAGATGCGCCGGCTAACGAGCTCGATCATCACAGTGCAGAAGATCTACGAGACTCGAGACCAAGGCGCGACCGCTCCTGTAGCCAAGCGTTGGGACCTGTGGTTCGATCCCGCACACCCAGAACAAGAGACTATTACTGAGTCCTACATCGAGCTCACCGAAGAATTCTGGGAGCAAATCAACCGCGCTCCCATCCCGATTGACCTCGACATCCTCAAAGCACTCGGCAGACCGAGGGCGATGGACCTCTATGTTTGGATCTCGCTCAAGAAATACTGGCTGAACAAACGACCAGAAAAGACGTTCACCTTCGCATGGGGAGACCTGACTGATCAGTTCTCCCCGAAGGAGTTGAAGACGACGGATGACCGAATGAACTTCCGCAAGGAACTCCGGAAGGCGCTCTCCGACGTCGCGAAGCTGTGGCCCGACGTCGGAGTGGAAGCTACCGCCGACGGGCTCCTGGTCCACGAGGGTCAGCCTTCCGTGAAGATCCGGACAGCCCGACAGCTGGAACAGTAGAATGTTGAGTATGCCTCTCACCATCATGGTGCGGGGCATTTCCATTTTCGCAGGTCAAGGTGCCGCAGATTTACCACCGTGGCACCTCAGGCGGCGACCTGGGAAAATGGTGTTTTCGCAGGTCAAGGTGCCGCAGATTTACCACCGTGACAAAAATTCAGCCGCAGATTTACCACCGTCAATCCGCAGATTTACCACCGTCAATCCGCAGATTTACCACCGTCAATCCGCAGATTTACCACCGTCAATAAAGTTATCCACAGGGATTGACCTGCGCTTATCTTCTTTCGGACCCCGCTGCTATAACAATAACCCCTATGACAATATGCGTGCGGTTTAGAGGTGAGTGATCATCGTCTAGGCAGTAACCGGTAGGCGAACTATCGAGGGCTGCCGCGGCGCCGCTGCGCGACGCCTTGCCCCGAAACAACAGTGGTTACCCTGTCAGTGCGCAATAAAGCTCTCCTCCCCAGTCAGTGGGGCTCTCCCCAGCAGTAGTCGGCAAGACGACGAGTGATCTGGTTCTAAGAAGTGCTTTCCCCATGAAATAGTTCTGGGAGGAGCACCACCCACTTCCCAGGAGGAGCCACCATGTCGTTGCGTCGTTGAATGACCGTGTTGGGGGCCGTTCTCGTCGTCGGGTTGACCGCCGCCGGCTGTACACCACCGAATGGGGGAGTAGCTGCCCCACCCATCACCGAGACCACAGTCTCCGCCCAGACGGACGATACTGCTGCCGTCTCACCGGCCGCTGACATCGCCTTCAGCTTATCTGGCTCATCGTCTCCGGTAGGGGAGGAGACGACCTCCCCGGGCGATCAGACTGCGGCCGCAGGGAGTGCGATGGCAGCACTCGAGACCCTGGAGGTCAAAGGCCGGGCCCCGAAGACCGGGTATGACCGCGATCAGTTCGGGCCCCGCTGGGCTGATACCGACCACAACGGCTGCGACACCCGCAACGACATCCTTGCCCGCGACCTGGAGTTCGAGACCTTCCGGCCCGGCACCCAGGACTGCGTGGTCCTCACCGGGGTGCTCGACGATCCGTACACCGCCACCGAAATCCACTTCCTCCGCGGCCAGGACACCTCCACTCAGGTGCAGGTCGACCACGTCGTCGCTCTGTCCGATGCCTGGCAGAAGGACGCCCAGCAACTCGACGAGACCACCCGCACCGCGTTTGCCAACGACCCGCTGAACCTGCTGGCCGTCGACGGGCCCGCCAACGCCCAAAAAGGCGACGGCGATGCTGCGACCTGGCTGCCGGCCAACCGGTCGTTCCGCTGTGACTACGTCTCCCGCCAGATCGCGGTGAAGGCCCACTACGACCTGTGGGTCACCAGTGCAGAGAAAGACGCCATGGGCAGGGTGCTGTCGAACTGCCCCGACCAGGTACTGCCCACCGATCAGACCGCGGCCACGGTGTACGAGATCGACACCACCGCCACCCAATACCCGACTCCCGCAGTCGCCGAGCCAACACCGGTCGTGGAATCCCCGGTGGCAGAGCCGACGACTGTGGCCCCCACACCGACGAGTATGGATCCACGGTTCACCAGCTGCGCGAAGGCCAAAGACGCCGGATACGGTCCCTACACCGCCGGAATCGACCCCGAATACGACTGGTACCGCGACGGCGACAACGACGGCACCACCTGCGAATAACCTGCAACCACACCTCCGCCGTCACTGGACCGGTCAGACCCCGGCAGCGCTGGCTGTCGGCCGCGTCCGTGCCAATCAGGAGCCGGTGGACTTCTTCCGTCCTTGAACAGACCAGCGACGCTACCTGGTGGGGCAGGTATGTCGGCTCAGTGTTGGCAATCTTCAGGCTGCGTCGCCACACCGGTGGAAGTGTCCGCACGCGGGTAAAACCCGCATGTCGTGCACCATGCAGAGGGGAAGGACACTGAGTGGTGGCTCTCCTGGCCATCGAACCCGACGATGCCCCTCTCACACTGCTCACCGCCGCGGTGTTGAGATGTGATGTCCTGGACATCATCGTCACCCGCCCAGATCGCCCGTGAGCTCGCGGTCGAATTGTTCACGAACGAGCAGGCGGGTGCTCACCGCGACAGGCACGGACGGCTCCCTCCGGATCGCGAGTCTTACAGCGTTCTACTTCGGCTCCCAGGGAGAAGAACCCCTGTCGTGAGTAATGGTTTTCTGATTCCCGCAGTGACCCATACACAGTTCTGATCAGGTTGAATGATGTCGGGTGTATGTTCTCGTTGTCCTTTTGTCGAAAGATTGAGCAGAATGGACCCATGCCTGAATTGGAAGCCTTGTTCGAGATTGATACGCCTGCTCTTCGCAAGGCACGTGGGGCTTACTTCACTCCCGAAGGAATTTCCCGTTTCATCTCCACCTGGGCTATCCGCTGCGGTGATGACCGTGTGATGGAGCCGTCGGCAGGTGATGCTGCCTTCATGGTGGCGGCTGTAGAACGACTGAAGAACCTGGCGGACAATCCAGACGCTTCACCTCTTATCGAGGGCGTGGAGATCCACGAGCACAGTGCTCGGATTGGTCACGAGCGAGTCATAGTCGCAGGTGGAACTCCGGACATCACTGTTAGTGATTTCTTTACGGTCTCTCCGGAACCGGTATACGACGCCGTGATCGGCAATCCACCGTATATCCGCTACCAGGACTTTTCTGGCACTTCCCGGACAATAGCCGCGGAGGCGGCGCTGCGGGCCGGTGTGCGCCTGTCTCGTCTGGCTTCGAGTTGGGCGGCCTTTGTCATCCACTCTGCACTGTTTCTCAAGCCCGGGGGTCGGCTCGGCCTCGTACTGCCCGCTGAGTTGATGAGTGTCAACTATGCGGCGCCGGTGCGGCAGTTCCTCTTCGACAACTTCGCGGATATCCAGCTTGTCTTGTTTGATGAGCAGGTCTTCCCGGATGCCGAAGCTGATGTGGTGTTGCTCCTGGCTGATGGCTACGGCCAGGGACCCACGGGGGAAGCTTCTGTCCGGTTAACCAAGAACGCCGAAAGCCTAGCCTCCCTCAGTGATGAGGCTGTGTCCTGGACCCCGCCCACGGCGTCGGGGAAGTGGACCGGCAGCCTTGCTGGCGCGACTGCACTGGAGGCGCTGCAGGCCTTATCCGCCCAGGACGCCTTCGTGGGTCTGCAGACCTGGGGTGAGACGACGCTGGGCATCGTCACCGGCAGCAACAAGTATTTTGCTTTGTCACCCCAACGGGTCATCCAAGTGGGATTATCTCACAGTGACACCCTCCCGCTGTCTCCTCCCGGTAGTGCCCACCTTCGGGGTCTGGCATTGACGACCCAGCAACTTCAGCGTCTGGGCCAGGAAGGGAAGTCCACCCGCCTGTTCTACCCCAAGCAGCCCCTGTCCCCGGCCGCTGCGGCCTATATCCAGGCCGGCCAGGACACCGGGGTCGACACTGCCTATAAATGCCGTGTCCGCAAGGTCTGGTACCAGGTCCCTCTGATCCCACCGGCAGATCTTCTCCTGACCTGCATGAATGCGGATACCCCACGGTTGACGACCAATGAGGCCAAGGCGCACCATCTCAACTCTGTCCATGGTGTGTACCTGGCAGAAGACCACCGGGAGCTGGGATGTGAACTGCTTCCCCTGGCCAGCGTGAACTCAGTGACGCTGCTGCATGCCGAGATCGTCGGACGCGCCTATGGCGGTGGGGTCCTGAAACTAGAGCCTCGCGAGGCAGATGTGTGGCTGACTCCTTCCCCTGATCTGGTGGCAGCTAACGCTCACGCGTTGAGAGGCGTCAAAGATCAGGTGGGCACGCTCCTGGCCGCCGGACAACTTCTCGATGCCGTCCAGGTTGTCGACGACGTGCTCTTCCACAGCAGTGATGGGGTCGCGCTGCGATATCTCGACGCCGTGCGGGAAGCCCGGGAACGTATGGCGCACCGACGTAGCGCAAGGGGGGCCAGTGGCCGCTAAACCCAGTGCCAAAGACAAGGCGTGGATCTTATTCGACGAGATCGTTGACCAGGCAGCACCAGACGGTGAGCACACCAATCCATGGGCGACGAACAGCGATGGTTCCCTTCGCTATGAGCCTGATTTCGACACGCTCACTCGACTGCTGGGTGTCCCCCTGCAGCTGAAAGCCGCTTCCCAGAGCGGTGTCCCGGCCTTAGCCCTGGACGTATGGCTCAGTTATGAGCTGCGGCGGGCTGGCTTTCACCCGGATCAGACGTGGCCTAGAGCCGAGAGCCCCCGCATCCTGCCGATGCCTATTTCTAACCTGCTTGCGGCACTGCCGCGCACGGAACGCGCTTCCCTGCAGACACGACTCGCCTCAAAATCCTCCATGTCAGGAGTCACCTCGTCGAGCGCGAATATCCTGGGCAAAAACTACCTCAAGCAGGTGGATGTGATCATGACGGACTGGGCGACCGGGCCCGAGCTGTTGATCTCCACCAAACGCATGGACTCCTCCTACGGCAAGAACGCCGCCAACCGGATTGAGGAGTCCTACGGTGATGCCAAAAACCTGCGGATGAGACATCCCCAGGCGGCACTTGGATTCGTGTTTGGCCTGCGCTCGGACATCCTCACTAAAGAACCCGACACCGCCGAATGGCTCATCGACCTCCTCGGCAAACTCGGTAACGAGGAAGACGCCTACCACGCCACCTGCCTGATCATGTTTGACTACGACGATGCCCTCCCAGACTCCGACGTGGAGGAAACAGAGACCTCAGCACTCGCGGAACCGGGCGTCGACGGAGCAGAGGAGGATGAGGGCCTGCAGCAGGATACACCTCAGGATGACCTCGGCGTTTCTTTGGAGAATCTTCCCCGTCTCGACCTTCTTCACGAGAAGATCCCCGCAGGCTTGTCCGCGAGTAGATTTCTGTCCATCATGGTCAACCATGTTCTGGACGCCACACCGGTCACGATGCACAGGGAAGCTCGCCGGCGGCGCCGAGCCGCTACCCCAGACCCTGCTGCTGTAGGGGAAAGCGGCATCGTCCACGACACTCCCGTCGCTGAGTAACACCTACGCGTGCTCTACTTTCCTCAAAGAGAAAGTTGGTTGGCGTTGGATCATGATCAGGGCTCCGATCGTTAGCCCGAAACCGAGAATCGTCAGCAGGGGCAAAGTGGTGCCGTTGACGATGAAGTCGAGTACAGCGGTAACTGCGGGAACAAGGAAGAACAGGCTAGTCACAGACACCGCATCTCGCTTGCCAACCATGGAATACAACAGGGCGGTCGCACCAACGCTGACGACCAGCACCATCCAGGTCGCAGCTCCTACAAAACGCCACCCTGGCTCCCAGGTACCGAGGCCGACAATAGGCAACGCCACCACGAATACGGCGACGGCGATCGTAGACTGAATAGCCAGGTTCGCCCACACGCCCACCTCAGAGTTGGACTTTTGCGTCAGTGTCCCCACGGTGATCGCGAGCAGCGCGATGACTGCCGCGAGGTAACCGCCCACAGCACCCGGGTTTGTCAGATCAATGTCTGCGGCCACAGCCAGTCCCACCCCGGTCAGACCGACCGCCAAGATCAGCCACGTCACACGAGGGCGGGTTCCAGTCAATACGGCGGTGATCAGTGGCTGGGCGGACACAATCAACGCCAGCATCCCGGGGTTGATCTCCTGGTCTAATGCGACGAAAAACGCAGCCTGATATGCAACTTGCATCAACAGGGCCGTGAGTATGGTGTGTCGCCACTGCCGCCGCCCGGACGGCAGCGCGTCACGCGAGAAAAGCGTCCAGATACCCCAGACGATGACGGCGCAACCGACAGCTCGGACGGGGGCCGTCCCCTGTTTGGTGGACACGCTGACCCTGGCCCAGAATGGGCCGGAGAATGCGAGAGACCACCATGCCGAAGAACACCTACACCGATGAGTTCAAAGCCGACGCGGTCCGGCTCTACGAGGACACCAAGGGCGCTTCTTTTTCCTCAATCGCCGTGGACCTCGGCATCAGCCGGGCGACGTTGAAGAACTGGGTCTACGCCGCCCGCAGGGCCCGCGGCGTCCAGCCCAGCCGCACCGCCGAGGACCCCACCGACGAGCTGCTGCGCCTGCGCAAAGAAGTCCAGCACCTGCGCTCGGAGACCCAGAAGCTTTCCACCGAGCGCGATATCCTGCGCAAGGCCGCGAAGTATTTCGCGGGAGAGACGACCTGGTGATCCGCTTCCAGTTCGTTGACGACTACGCCACCACCTACTCGGTGAAGCG
This sequence comes from Corynebacterium halotolerans YIM 70093 = DSM 44683, assembly GCF_000341345.1. Lineage (NCBI taxonomy): Bacteria > Bacillati > Actinomycetota > Actinomycetes > Mycobacteriales > Corynebacteriaceae > Corynebacterium > Corynebacterium halotolerans. The sequence continues at coordinate 8,303 of NC_020303.1, forward strand.
GTTGTGTCATGTCCTTAATCTGAACCGGTCAAGCTTTTACAAGTGGCGGGACGGCAAGCCTGCCCGCAGGCAGCGCCAGCACGCCGATGAGGTGCTGGTGGCCCAGATGCGGGACTACCACGAGGAGTTCGACGCCACGATCGGAGTGCGCCGCATGACCGCCGAAATCAACGACACCGCGCCCACGCCGGTCAACCACAAACGCATCGAACGTCTCATGTGCCAGCACCAGATCGTCGGGGTGAGCCTGCGCAAGAAGAAGCGCACCACCATCCCGGACCAGGACGCGAGGGTCTTCGACGACCTCGTCGGCCGAGACTTCACCGCCGAGGACTGCAACCAGCTCTATATCGGCGACATCACCTACTTGCCCTGCGGGAAAGGAGAATTCATGTACCTGGCCACGGTCATCGACGTCTGTTCCAGGCGTCTGGTCGGCTACTCGCTTGCGGACCACATGCGTACCAGTCTCGTCCAGGACGCGATTGAGGACGCGGCACGCACGAGAGGCTCCCTGGACGGGGCAATATTTCACTCGGACCACGGCAGCGTCTATACCTCCTCAGCGTTCCAGACCACGTGCCGGAGGCTGGGGATCCGCCAGTCGATGGGCCGGATCGGATCGAGTGCGGATAACGCGATGGCTGAGTCGTTCAACGCCTCGCTGAAGCGGGAGACGCTGCAAGGTTCTGGTGGTTGGGCGTCGCCGGTTCAGTGTCGACGGGAGGTGTTCCGGTGGATCACGAGGTACAACACACGTCGTCGGCACTCCGGGATCAGTTACTTATCGCCGAGAGCTTTCGAACACCGCGCCACGGCTGTTACCGTGGCACCCGCTGCTTGATCAATCCTGCGTGTCCACTCAAAGGGGGACACCCCCACGGTGAGGAACGCTTGCGGCGAAACCTCCTCGAGACCGAATGGGGTGACAATCGCCCCTGAAGCCCACATCAAGACAAATGCCACTTGGCTTGTCAGGATGAGAAGGGACGACTGTGCTTGTCGATTCGTTCCGGGGTTACGGACTTTTCTCGCCGTTGTGTCCATCAGGCAGCGACGCTTACCCAATCATTGATAGAGAATCGCTCTCCGAGAGCACGAACGTTGATCATATAGTCACGGACCATTTCTGCTTTGGCGATGAGCTGGTCGTCGCCGGCGGTCCGGCAGATATCCAGCAGCCAGTCATAGGTGCGCTCACCCGGGACGTTGTAGTCGAAGTGGATCTTCGACAACAGGAACAGGACATCCTTGAAGTTGCGGCGGTTGACCACCTCCGACAACCGGAGCAGCCGCTGTTCAAGGTCTGATGTGAACGCTGCTCGTTCGCGGATTTCCGGGCTCAGATCCGGTTGGTAACTGCTTAAGTCCCGAAAGATGCTGGCTTCGTCGCGTTGCCCATCGAAGATGAAGTCCACACAGAGAGATTGACGGGACTGGCTGGAGAAGTTCACTGCTGAGTGGACAGCCGCCGCATCGAGGTACCACAGCTCACCAGGACGCATGCGGATCACAGTGTCGCTGTCAGAGTGGAACGCCTGGGGGTTATCCTCGAGGACCATGAACGTGCGGAAGTACCGGTCGTTGTCCTCGCCCAGATCGACGAAGTCACGGTGAGACACAACCATCGCGTCAATCAGGTTCCGCGCCCTGACCATCTTGACTCGATCGCGGTCGAAGACGGTGTTCACCAGTTCGGACAGGTAGGGGGTGTTCTTTCCGTGCTCGGTGGTCAAGGCTGATCCGTCGATGTCGACATAGGCGGTGTCGTCTGCTTGTCCACTGCTATTGGCCAGGGAGAGGTTCTTCCAATAGCCGGACGAGAACTCGTCGTATTCTTCTTCGACGCGTGGAACGGCGGCGGGGTAGGCGAGATCGTCATCGAGTCGTTTCTGGTCGAGGTCAATGCGGGCAAGAATGTGGGAACGCATGAGGAAGAGGTTTCTCCTTCGGGAGGCGACGTGGTGGAAAAGCGATTCCCTGCGGGGTTGTCCCATGCGGGGCACTGTCCAGCGTGCGCGCCTCGGGTTTCTAACGGTAGGCGGAGAACTGTATCCAGCATTCGCATTACGTATAATTACTGGTTATGACGATCAATATCCGCCATCTACGGGCTCTGCTTGCTATTGATGACACGGGGAGTATGACGGCGGCGGCGGAGAGCCTCGGATTGACCCAGCCGTCCATCACTCGCATCATTGCCGAGCTGGAGGAACACATGAATCTAGCTCTGGTCACGAGGAGAAAGCGCGGCACTACGCTCACTACTGCCGGGCAGCACCTGCTTACGGGGTCACGCGAGGCCGTTGATGCATTCGACACCGTGCTGTCGACGACGGGTGAGCCAAAGCCATTGCGCATCGCATATGCGTGGTCGGCGCTGATACCAGCCATGGAGCGGATCCTCCGATCCTGGAGAGAAGATAAAAATCATTGCCCCGTAGAGCTGGTGCGCACGCGTAGCCCCATAGCCTCGTTGACGGCGCACTCGTGTGAACTGGCGCTGGTACGGGACTGGCAACCTCAACCCGGCTTCGAGGGCCTCGACATCGCTGAGGAACCTCGCGCGGTGGCGGTCGCTTCCACCCATCCTTTAGCTGGCGCAGACACAATCCAGTTGAAGGACCTGGAGAAGTTCGGGCTAGTCACCAACTCCTACGGCGGAACCACCCCAATTGATTTGTGGGGGCATCCCCGCACTCACGTATTGGACAAAAAGACCGACGACATCGAAGATTGGCTAACTATCATCGCCACCGATCCCCTGGTCTTCGGCATGACACCTGTATCGACCGCGGCGATGTATCACCACCCGGCAGTGTCTTACGTACCGATAACCGATGCTCCTTCCGTGGTCTCCACACTGGTGTGGGTACCGGATAACCCATCGACTAGACAGTTCATCGTCAGCATCCGCTCTTGGAAAGAGAAGTGAGACGGGGTGGATGTTTTGCTGGACCGCCATAGGAGGGGCCGTCCCCTGTTTGGTGGACACGCTGACCCTGGCCCAGAATGGGCCGGAGAATGCGAGAGACCACCATGCCGAAGAACACCTACACCGATGAGTTCAAAGCCGACGCGGTCCGGCTCTACGAGGACACCAAGGGCGCTTCTTTTTCCTCAATCGCCGTGGACCTCGGCATCAGCCGGGCGACGTTGAAGAACTGGGTCTACGCCGCCCGCAGGGCCCGCGGCGTCCAGCCCAGCCGCACCGCCGAGGACCCCACCGACGAGCTGCTGCGCCTGCGCAAAGAAGTCCAGCACCTGCGCTCGGAGACCCAGAAGCTTTCCACCGAGCGCGATATCCTGCGCAAGGCCGCGAAGTATTTCGCGGGAGAGACGACCTGGTGATCCGCTTCCAGTTCGTTGACGACTACGCCACCACCTACTCGGTGAAGCGGTTGTGTCATGTCCTTAATCTGAACCGGTCAAGCTTTTACAAGTGGCGGGACGGCAAGCCTGCCCGCAGGCAGCGCCAGCACGCCGATGAGGTGCTGGTGGCCCAGATGCGGGACTACCACGAGGAGTTCGACGCCACGATCGGAGTGCGCCGCATGACCGCCGAAATCAACGACACCGCGCCCACGCCGGTCAACCACAAACGCATCGAACGTCTCATGTGCCAGCACCAGATCGTCGGGGTGAGCCTGCGCAAGAAGAAGCGCACCACCATCCCGGACCAGGACGCGAGGGTCTTCGACGACCTCGTCGGCCGAGACTTCACCGCCGAGGACTGCAACCAGCTCTATATCGGCGACATCACCTACTTGCCCTGCGGGAAAGGAGAATTCATGTACCTGGCCACGGTCATCGACGTCTGTTCCAGGCGTCTGGTCGGCTACTCGCTTGCGGACCACATGCGTACCAGTCTCGTCCAGGACGCGATTGAGGACGCGGCACGCACGAGAGGCTCCCTGGACGGGGCAATATTTCACTCGGACCACGGCAGCGTCTATACCTCCTCAGCGTTCCAGACCACGTGCCGGAGGCTGGGGATCCGCCAGTCGATGGGCCGGATCGGATCGAGTGCGGATAACGCGATGGCTGAGTCGTTCAACGCCTCGCTGAAGCGGGAGACGCTGCAAGGTTCTGGTGGTTGGGCGTCGCCGGTTCAGTGTCGACGGGAGGTGTTCCGGTGGATCACGAGGTACAACACACGTCGTCGGCACTCCGGGATCAGTTACTTATCGCCGAGAGCTTTCGAACACCGCGCCACGGCTGTTACCGTGGCACCCGCTGCTTGATCAATCCTGCGTGTCCACTCAAAGGGGGACACCCCCGGACTTTCAAAAATGGAAACGCCTCTCTGGCTATACCTCTGTGACCCCTTGTCGAAGTCAGAAGACGATTGCACGAACATGATGTGGTGAGCAGGGCTGTGCAAACGTCTTCTGACCACTATCTGGTCACTACCCGCGTGCACAAAGCAGAAAAGGTCAGAAGTCCCGTTCACAAACTGTCACTACAGGCTGGGGCCTGAGACTCAGGGGTCAGGCGTTGCCTTCGGCGGTGTGGGTCTCTACCGGCCGGGGCGGGAGATGTCGGTAGAGGCTGGAGCGGGTGATACCGGTCTTCTCCACGATCTTGCTCATGGAGAAGCCCTCGTTGCGTAGGTGTTCTGCGTAGCGGAGCTTGTCCGGGTCCACGACACTGGGCCGGCCCACCCGCTTTCCCTTAGCTTCGGCCACGGCCCGGGCATGGGCCGCGCGCTCGATGGCGTAGGTGCGCTCCATCTGCCCGAACAGCGAGAGGATCACTACCGATAGTTGGGCCATCGGATCATTCGGGTTGGAGGAATCAACCTTGATCGGATCGGCGAGAGTGCGTACTCCGACCTCACGCCCCTGAAGATCATGGATGAGGTTGAGCGTGTCGCGCACGGTGCGCCCCAGCCGGTCGAGGGTGTGGACGACGATGACATCACCCGCGCGGGCTTGGTCGAGTGCTTGCTGGAGTCCGGGACGGTTGGTGGTGGACCCGGATTTCTTGTCGACGTAGATGTATTTGTCGGCAATACCTTCCTGGCGCAAGGCGTCGATCTGGCGGTCGAGGTCTTGTTTCGCGGTGGAAACCCGAGCGTAACCAATATCCATGACCGGTATCGTACCGGAAGTCTATTCGGCAGCAGGTTTCGCGGGACGGTTGAGTTGAATAGCTTGTGGAACGGTGCGTCCTGGGACTATGCATTTTCATTAGGTTTTCATTAAGGGTGTTCCACTTCCTTGGAAGTGAGACACTCCAATGTGCACCCCGGCTCGGTGCTCGAATTTTTCCGGTACGGCAATTCTTTACCCCTTTCCGTCAAGTGCGGGCCTCGGCCACAATGGAAACGGAGGAGCTATGCCGGGGAAGGTCGGGGCAAGTTTCCGATGCCTCCCTCTCCTTGTTTTCCATACGGGAAATCAATGCGATCAACGGTATGGAAAACAACCGGAACGACAGTAATGATTCCGGCTGTCAGAGTCAGAAGGCGTTGGCACAGATGTCAGAAGTCCGGGCAGAGCACCTCTCTTAATACGTAGTGTCAAAAGTATGGAGACAAACCCGGATAACATCATCGTCAATATTCTCGATGACATGGCAGAAATTGGGGACTGGACCAGCATCGCCGATGCCACTGCAGCCAATGGAAAAAACTCCTTCCATGCCACTCGCGAGGACGTGGTCGCAATTCTCACCGCCATCAAAAACAGTCAGACCATTATTCCTGGAAGGCTCAATGGGGGATTCCAGGATCTTCCAGCAGACTGGGACCCCACCACGGTGATGGGCGAGATTTTCTCCGACCCGAACCCGGCGGGAGCCATGATGGAAGTTCTGTTACGACCGGCGGGAGAATGGCCGAAAAGACAAGACACTAACATCACATGATGGCCACAACATCTTCTCAGAGCCGCGCCGCCACCATGGCCGGTCAAGTGGTCTCCGGGGATTTCTTCTGCCGCGTAGGCAGGGACTTAGTGTCTTTGCGCAGTGCTCGATACACGGTGGTGCGACTGACACCGAGGACCTCGCCGATCTGGGCGACGGTCATATCCTTCTGCTCATAGAGTTGCCGGGCGGTGCGCAGTTTGTCCCCACTGAGTAGTGGCGGTCGGCCACCTACCCGGCCCCTCGCCCGGGCGGCCTCCAACCCGGCGTTGGTGCGCTCCCTAATGAGGTCGCGTTCGAACTCGGCGAGCGAGGCGAAGATGTGGAACACCAGCCGCCCTTCCGAGGAGGAGGTGTCGATGTTTTCCTGCAAAGACCGAAACTCCATCCCACGCTCCTGGAGTCCGGCGAGCTGATCAATCAAATGCCTAATCGAGCGGCCCAACCGATCAAGCCGCCACACCACGAGGGTGTCACCGGGGCGGAGTTGATCAAGCAGCTTGTCGAGTTCGGGACGCGACTGCAACGAGCCGGAGGCGGTGTCGGTGAAGATCCGGTAGTAGCCGGCTGCGGTGAGTGCGTCGTGTTGGAGTCGGGCGTCCTGGTCGCCGGTGGAGACCCGCAGACCCCACTTCGGGGAAGACGAGTCGTGGGACGGGTTTTAAGTATCTGGAAAATTTCCACGAGAAGCGGACAGTTACCAAGACAGTTATTTGGAATATCCCTTTCCTGCGGAAATCGTTTATCCATGAGTTTCGCTCAGGCTGTCTCAGTTCTGAGGAACTGAGGCAGCCTGTGTGCAGGGCCGGGCGGGGACCGTCTAGCTTTCAGTGCGATTGACCAGCGACGGCCTTACCGACACTGACCACCAGCGCCGTCGTGCTGGTGCAGTTGTCTGCTCCACGGGGGCTGAACTTTCCCACCTCCATCAAACCCGGGAAAGTTCAAAGACCGATCATGATGGGCCTTCATGTCAACGGTCTTTTGGGTATGCTAGCCGTATTTCCCGCATGCTGACTTTGCGGTTGGCCTATCCCCGAACCGATGAAAAGGTATTTACTCCGTATGGAGCCCCCTGAGCGATCTATTTGGCCCGCCTACAGTGACCACGACGTGCTGAGGCGGGTGAGATCATGACCGCAGCTGTTCTCACGTTGCTGCTCGGGTTGGCCGTCATCGGTCTGATCATCGTTGCCAACGGCTATTTCGTGGCCCAGGAGTTCGCTTATATGTCGGTGGACCGCACGCAGTTGCGGGCCCGTGCGGATACCGGGGATAAAAAAGCCGTCCGGGCGTTGGCGATCACCAACCGCACCTCCTTCATGCTCTCAGGCGCGCAGCTCGGTATTACTGTCACTGGTCTGTTGGTCGGTTTCGTGGCTGAGCCGCTCGTCGGGGAGTCCCTCGGTGTGCTGCTGGGCGGGGCGGGGGTACCGATGGCTGTGTCGGTCGGTGTAGGCACCGTTCTGGCGCTGGCCATCTCCACCATCGTTCAGATGATTTTCGGTGAGTTGTTCCCGAAGAACTACACGATTGCCGCGCCGATGAAGTCCTCACTCGCGTTGGCCCGATCGACCTCTATCTACCTGACGGCTTTCGGCTGGTTGATCACGTTCTTCGACGTCTCCTCCAATGCTTTTCTGCGGCTGTTGCGCATTGAGCCGGTAGAGGATGTTGATTCCTCTGCCACTGCCGAGGATCTCGAGCACATCGTCAACACCTCACGCAATAGTGGGGCTCTCGACGACAGCACCTTCCTGGTTCTCGATCGGCTGCTGGATTTTCCTGGCCAGGCTGTTGGGCACGCGATGATTCCGCGTTCCCGTGCCGACGTCATCGCCCCGGAGACCACTGTCGGTGAGGCCCGTGAGCTGATGACAACCGCCCACACCCGCTATCCTGTCATCGATGATGAGCATGTTCCGGTCGGTGTCGTCCACCTGATCGACGTGCTCGGTACTGAGCTTCCCGACACTGCCCCAGTCACCGGGCTGATGCGCGAGGCCGTGGTGATCCCTGAACTCATGGTCCTGCCCGACGTGGTGGACGAGCTACAGAAGCGGACGGAAAAGCTCGCCTGTGTCATCGACGAGTACGGCGGTTTCATCGGCATCATCACCCTTGAGGACCTGGCCGAGGAGATCCTCGGGGATGTCACCGACGAACACGACCTATCCCAGTCTGAGGAGATCACGACCGTCCGGCAGGACGAGTGGCTGGTCGACGGCGACACCCCGATCGATGAGGTGGAACGCGCGATCGGCCACGACCTGCCCGAGGGTGATTTCGAGACGATCTCCGGGCTGGTGCTTGCCCATGCCGGTGGGCTCGTAGACATCGGCGAGGTCCACGACATTGAGCTGGACGCCGAGCCCGAGGACTTCGTCGAGGTTGATGAGGCACCGGTGCGTATTCTGCGCATTCGCATTCAGGAGGTCGAGCACAACGTACCGGGCAGCGTGTATTTGAAGCTCATCGAGAACTATCCGTCACAAGGCGGTGGGACTGACTCCGCCCATCCGACAGACCACCACACCGAGGAGGGGCGCTAACCCATGACCGAATGGTATGTCGCCTTTCCCGCGACGATCCTGCTCATTGCCCTGTCCGCCTTCTTTGTCATCATCGAATTCGCGCTGCTGGCCACCCGGCGTAACCGCCTGGAGGAGACTGCGGAGACCTCCGCGGCCTCCCGGGCCGCGCTACGCAGCCTCAACGAGTTGACCCTCATGCTCGCCGGTGCTCAGCTGGGTATTACGGTGTGCACCTTCGCTCTCGGTGCGATCACCAAGCCGTGGGTGCATGATGCGCTGATGCCCGTTTTTGAGGTCGTGGGTATCCCGTTGGCCGCGGCCGATGTCATCGCCTTTATCCTGTCGCTGTTCATCGTCACTTTCCTGCACCTGGTCATCGGTGAGATGGCGCCGAAGTCCTGGGCGATCACCCACCCGGAATCCGCGATCCGCATCATCGCGCTGCCTGCCCGCGGTTTCATCAACCTGTTTCGACCGCTGCTGTCCTGGATTAACCGGATGGCCAACCGCCTGGTTAAGGCCACCGGTGAACAACCGGTGGAACGGGCCGCCGCCCGCGGCTACGACGCCGACACCCTGCGGCTGCTGGTCGAACATTCCCGGCTGACCGGCACTCTCGATGATGTCTCCGCCTCCCAGATCACCGGGGTCATCGAGCTGGAACGCGCCACCGTCGGCGAGGCCATCGACGCCCCCGGAAACGATCCGAGCACCCTGCCATCCACCGCGACGGTGAGAGACGTCCACGCCGCCGCCCGGAAATCCGGGCACCTGCGGGTACTCCTCGACAACTCGTCCTGGGAGGTCCCCCGTGTCGTGCATGTCCGCGACACCCTGCCCGCAGCGAAGGACGCCCCGGCGGCCGACTGGTCGCGTCCGGCGCTCACCCTGACGGAGACAGCCACCGTGCAAGACGCGCTGGAGCAGATGCGTGCGGAAAACGAGCAACTCGCCGTCGTGCTCTCCGTGAACAACGGCCACACCGTCCGCGGCGTGATCACCTGGGACTACATCCTGCGCCAGTTGTGGCCGAGCATTGAAAAAGAGATCGACCGCGTCCAGTCGAAGCGCCGAGACTAGCGTTCTACGCCGTTAATCCACTAATTAATTGGTGGGATTGGGCATATCCTCAGCAGGGGACCCGAAAGTGGAGGTGACGCTCACCGCTGATAACCATCACCGGGTGGTTCGCCGGGGGTCAGGCCCATGGGACCTCAAACTTCGGTAATCGTGGAGTTCATCCGCACCTACCGCCACCGCTTCGGGGTCGAGTCAATCTGCGAGACACTGACTATAAATCGGCCTGACCGCAGCACCCAGGACACTATGAAGCGCGTGGACGAGATCTTGGGTGCTGCTCTCTTTGGCTTCTACATAGGGGGAGAGTTGGTGCTCGTTGACAGTGAGCATCTGTCGCGCCAACTGGTAAGCGTGCTCGTCCCAGCCCTTGCGGACGAGTCGGGCAGTGCCTGGCCTACCCGGAGGAGCCCATGGCGAATAGGGACTGTTGGTACCGGTGTTCTGGGTAGTTGGTGTAGGTGGTACCACCTGGCCGGGACCACCTGGCCGGGACCACCTGGCCGGGACATCGGCACCAACTCAATCTATTCGCCAGTCCATGGACAAAAGGAGATGGAGAAACTTTTCCTCTCCCTGGCCTGATCCACTGGACACTGTCAGACTGGAGGCGTCGAGTCATCGTCAAGTCACCTACCGTTTGAAGGAGTCAGAGCATGTCCTACACCCACACCGCCACCGTGTCCCTGTCGTACGAGGACGCCGTCGCGCGTACCCGGGAAGCACTGGCCGAGCACGGCTTTGGCGTGCTGACCGAGATTGATGTCAAGGCCACCTTCGATAAGAAGCTCGGGGCAGACGCCGCCGAGGCTGTGGGTGACTACGTCATCCTCGGCGCCTGCAATCCCACCCTGGCCAGCAAGGCCCTGGCCGCCGAGCCGGAGCTCGGTGCCCTACTACCGTGCAACGTCGTCGTCCGCCGTGGAGCAGGGGACAACCAGACCACCATCGAGGCGATCGATCCGCAGACCATGGTGACACTTGGCGACAGTGACCAGGTCCGCGAGGTCGCCGACGATGCTGACGCCCGCCTGCAGGCAACCCTGGCGGCCATTATCGGCGGCAACAACATCGACGTCTAAACCGGCCCGCTGATCGTCTGACCCCGCGACACTACTCCCGGATCCCCCGGGAGTAGTGGCAGGCACGAGCGGCTGTCGCGCTTCGCTTGTGCTGGTGGGAGGATCGGAGCCTGTCGGTCCGCTGTCGCGTCCTGAATGGATCCCGGAGTGTGATTGGCCGCTATTCGCCCTTTACTTTCTCGTTGGGGCAGTGTGTACCACATCCTGCCGTACATACTGTCGGCAGATCGTGAAGTTTCGCCTGTTCGACATCTGATTCCGGAGGGAATCGTCATGAAACGCACCATCACATTATCCACCTTTACATTGGTCGCTGCCCTGGCCCTGGCCGCCTGCGGCGGGAGTACTGAGGACGGGACCACCGACACCACGACCACCAATACTGAGACGGTCACCAGCGCCCCGGAGGCCACCACCGGGACGACCACGGATCAGGCCCCGGGGGAGAGCGCCGCCGAGCACAACAACGCGGACGTCATGTTCACCCGCATGATGATCCCCCACCACCAGCAGGCCGTGGAGATGAGTCAGATCCTCCTGGCCAAGGACAACATTCCCAGTGAGGTCGTCGACTTCGCCCAGCGGGTGTTCGACACCCAAACCGCTGAAGTCGACCAGATGAACGCCATGCTCGAGACCTGGGAGCAGCAACCGGGTTCTGACAACATGGGTGGCATGAGCGGCATGGGTTCTGACTCCGGCCACATGGGTTCTGACAACATGGGCAACATGGGCAACATGGGTGGCATGATGGATCAGGAGGGTATGACCGCACTGGAGAACGCGGAAGGCACTGAGGCAGTTCGCCTCTACCTCGAGGACATGATTCCGCATCACGAAGGAGCCATTGACATGGCCCGCACCGAGGTCAACAACGGTCGCAACTCCCAAACCATCGCCCTGGCCGAGCAGATGATCACCACCCAGGAGGCCGAAATCACCGAGATGGAGCAGATGCTCCAAAACCTCTGAGCGACCCCGTGAACCCCAGAAACGATCGCCCTGACCTCGTCACGGGCGATCGTTTCAAAGCTTCGGCCCCACCAAGACCCGTTAAAAACTCTCCGGTTTAGGTTTCTTGGTTCCTGGGAACCTGAGACGCCCCGGTTGTATGCCCCGGTCACTCGTGCATGAGGGAGACGACTTGTCGACTTTCGCTGTCAGGTCTTCCCGGCAGGAACGATGATGTCATTGACCTCTTATCCCTGACGCTCGGATCGAGTGTTAGGAACGCGTAGTTTGAAACGGCATGGTAACCATCGTGAAGCGCGATGGTGAGCTTCGTGGAGCACTGAACAGACGTATTGTTTGGGACGTGCTTCCAGTAGCAGTGTTCTGACGAACCGATCGTCAGAACCGCGCTACTAAAAGCACGTCCCTAACACGTATGCCACACCCTTTCAGGGACTGCACGATAACCCGGTCGTGAGGGTGTTAAGAAAGCGTTTTCGGTAGCGCAGTGGTGATGATCCGGTAGTGCTCGAGTGAACATCCGAAGGCAGTGATTCCGGGGGCGGGGCCGTCCCCTGTTTGGTGGACACGCTGACCCTGGCCCAGAATGGGCCGGAGAATGCGAGAGACCACCATGCCGAAGAACACCTACACCGATGAGTTCAAAGCCGACGCGGTCCGGCTCTACGAGGACACCAAGGGCGCTTCTTTTTCCTCAATCGCCGTGGACCTCGGCATCAGCCGGGCGACGTTGAAGAACTGGGTCTACGCCGCCCGCAGGGCCCGCGGCGTCCAGCCCAGCCGCACCGCCGAGGACCCCACCGACGAGCTGCTGCGCCTGCGCAAAGAAGTCCAGCACCTGCGCTCGGAGACCCAGAAGCTTTCCACCGAGCGCGATATCCTGCGCAAGGCCGCGAAGTATTTCGCGGGAGAGACGACCTGGTGATCCGCTTCCAGTTCGTTGACGACTACGCCACCACCTACTCGGTGAAGCGGTTGTGTCATGTCCTTAATCTGAACCGGTCAAGCTTTTACAAGTGGCGGGACGGCAAGCCTGCCCGCAGGCAGCGCCAGCACGCCGATGAGGTGCTGGTGGCCCAGATGCGGGACTACCACGAGGAGTTCGACGCCACGATCGGAGTGCGCCGCATGACCGCCGAAATCAACGACACCGCGCCCACGCCGGTCAACCACAAACGCATCGAACGTCTCATGTGCCAGCACCAGATCGTCGGGGTGAGCCTGCGCAAGAAGAAGCGCACCACCATCCCGGACCAGGACGCGAGGGTCTTCGACGACCTCGTCGGCCGAGACTTCACCGCCGAGGACTGCAACCAGCTCTATATCGGCGACATCACCTACTTGCCCTGCGGGAAAGGAGAATTCATGTACCTGGCCACGGTCATCGACGTCTGTTCCAGGCGTCTGGTCGGCTACTCGCTTGCGGACCACATGCGTACCAGTCTCGTCCAGGACGCGATTGAGGACGCGGCACGCACGAGAGGCTCCCTGGACGGGGCAATATTTCACTCGGACCACGGCAGCGTCTATACCTCCTCAGCGTTCCAGACCACGTGCCGGAGGCTGGGGATCCGCCAGTCGATGGGCCGGATCGGATCGAGTGCGGATAACGCGATGGCTGAGTCGTTCAACGCCTCGCTGAAGCGGGAGACGCTGCAAGGTTCTGGTGGTTGGGCGTCGCCGGTTCAGTGTCGACGGGAGGTGTTCCGGTGGATCACGAGGTACAACACACGTCGTCGGCACTCCGGGATCAGTTACTTATCGCCGAGAGCTTTCGAACACCGCGCCACGGCTGTTACCGTGGCACCCGCTGCTTGATCAATCCTGCGTGTCCACTCAAAGGGGGACACCCCCGGCACCCAACAGAAGCTTTCAGCCAGCTCTATGCCTTAGCCTGTAGCGTGTCGAGGAGAATAAAACCTCTCATACGAAAACCGAAAGCCGAGTTCGCTATGACAGTGCGCAAGTGGGCGTGGATCTCTGTCTGGGTATCTCTGATAGTGGGGGCGGTCCTCGCGGTTGCCGGGTTGAACGGCTTCTATGTCACAATGCGGTGGCTGCAGCTGGAAAACGCAGAGGTGACTGGCCCGCTCCACCGCATTGAAACAGCATGGGGATATATGTGGCCAGCGGTCTGGTTCCTGGGCTATGGCGCGGTCCTGGGAATTGGGATGAAGCTGCTGCCGAGGATGGCCTGAGGGTGCCTACCGGAGAGGAAGCTGTCACGCCCTTGCGTCGTAAAAGCCAGGATCTGAAATAGCTGCGGCTGCTACCGCATCCCCACCGGCCTACTGGGTCATCACTACCGCGCTTTCAGATAGCCGTTCTATACATGGGGGAACTCGGAGGGATCTCAACCGTGGCCGGGCCCGTCGTCGCTGAGTCCCTTCTCAACCGTCTTACGGGCGGGGTGGAAAACACCAACCGGGACTGGTCGAGCACGAGGCTCGCACCGATCTGGGTCAGGTAGTTAACCCAGCGAACGAGGATCGGGGGGAGCAACGCTTCAAGATGCTCACTCCGGTGCTTCACTTTCATCACCACGTTGCTTCAAAATGCACGTTCGGAACATCGAGGGCATCCTTCGCTTCCCGGCTCCCACTGAGGGGACGAGAGGGGCATAACGCCACAACAGGGCACGTAACGGTTGCTGTTGGCTGTGCGCTGCGCCCGTCGTTTTCCGGGCGGTTATCAGCGTTCCCAGTGCTCGGCAGGGAGTTTTCGAGGCTCCGGCCAGAATAATCCTGGACCTCACAGGGCGTGACGGTGCAGGCCGGTAGTAAGAGTCAGGGGTGGGGTGCCAGCTTTCAGCTGCAATTTTCCCACCCGGGGTCGTTGCGCACCTGAGCTCATCACGATGCTTATCCCTGTGCTGTGGCGGGAGTAGGTGTGCGCATCACCAGTGTGCGAGCCCCCTTCGCACTCGTGCTCACGATCCGCTCGAGGGGACCTTGCCCGAAGGCTTTGCGCCAGGCCAGGGCGAAGATCGCGGCGGCCAGGAGGTGGAGGATAAACCACAGAGCGGGCAGATCGTAGTGGACCTGCAGGGCGAGCACCAGTAGGTGAACGGTGTAGAGGGTGAAGGTCATCGACCCCATCGCTGCCAGCGGAGCCAATACCAGCTCGGCCTTGCGGGGAATGAGCAGGCAGGCTCCCAGTACCGCCAGGCCCACGCCCAGGCTGAACATGATGGCCAGGGGGGTGTTCGTGTGCGGGGTACTAATCGCCAACCACCAGACGGTGTCGTTGGGCAGGACTTCCGGTCCCCACACCAGGACCTCCCACAGGGTGTGCTCGTCCATCCCGGGACTAGCCAGCAACCGGTCGTAACCACCGGCGCCATAAAGCAGCAGGGCGGAGGTGAGTTTGGCGCCCGCCGCCAGTGTCACACCGGCCGCCAGCAGCCGCGGGGCAGCGTCTCCTGAGTGCAGGTCGAGTCGCCCCACGGCCAGCCCGATGAGCATGTAGGTCATATACGGCAGGGCCGGGTAGACACCGGTCACGAGCAGCTGGGAAAGGAGACCAACCGGCTCGGTGACTACGTCGGTGAACGTGGGATTATAGGAGGCCATCTCCGGCAACAGGTCCTGGAACTGCTGCATCAGTACCGGGGAGAGCACGGCGAAACCGGTCGCCCACAGACACAGTGCCTTCACACTCAGGTGCAGGAAGGGGATGGACAGCAGGAAGAACACCGCGTAGTAGAGCAGGATCCCGTAGGCCGGCGGGTTCTCCACCGGCATCACGGTAGCCACCGCCAACCCGGCCAGCCCGACCAAGACTGCGCGGACGGCCAATGCAAGGCGGCCGGCGGTCATCCGCCGTCCCCGGTGCGCAGTGTTTCCCCCGGTGCCCAGGCCCAGGCCTACGCCAGCGAGCAGGGCGAACAGGGCGGCGGAATGTCCGGAAAACAGGATCCAGGACACGCTCGCCTCGCCGGTCGTCTCATTCCAGGACGGCAGGATATGGATGGCCACCAGGCCAATGAGTGCAATACCCCGGGCAACGTCCACGCCTATCAGCCGACGGGATGCTATGCGGGATGGTTCCCCGACCGTCAGGTCGGATGCTTCGTTTACTGTCGCTGTCATATTCCTACTCTTCGCTGTCGAGGGCCAGTCCCCACAGTCGGCGAGGGGATCGGGGCAGTTCAGTGAGAAAATGCGGACCTGGGTTGAGTCGCATCCTTAGGATTACAACGACAACTTGCGACCAGGTTGAGCAATTCTCAAGATTTCCTCAAGAAACGAAAAGGCCTGTCTCAGGCAAGGGCGGAGCCCGGGACCGGCAGCCGGGTGCTACCGCAGCACATACCGCACCTGGCAGGGGATCCCCCAGACACAGGCGCTCTGCCCCCTCCCGCCCCGCCTCCTGGCGTGGCCGGGAGAGCACCGGGGCCACTCGGTGGTCAGTGGGATAGGGTGGCGCGGGGGAGATGGATGCGAAAGCTTGCCCCGTGGCCGGGGCCGGGGCTAGACGCCTCCAAACGTCCACCGTGGGCTTCGACGATGGCTTTGCTGATCGCCAGACCTAACCCAGAGCTTCCGCCCGAGGTTTCGCGCCCCGGATAGGCGCGGTAGAAGCGTTCGAAGACATGGGGCAGGTGCTCGGGGGCGATGCCTTCACCATTGTCGGTGACGGTGATGGTGACCGCCTGGGGGGTGTGGTCGGTATGTACGGCAATAGTGCCCCCCTCCGGGGTGTGGCGTAGGGCGTTTTCGAGCAGATTAGACAGGACCTGCCCCATCCGGTCCGGATCCATCCGCACCAGGGCCGGCTGCGGACCCGAGCTGGTGGTAGTGATCGTGATGTGGTGGTCGGCGGCGACCTGTTCGACCGCGTCCACCGCTTCCGCGGCCAGCTGGGAAGGTTCCTGGTGTACCAGCTTCAGGCGTGTGATTGCCTCCTCCGCCTGGTTGAGGGAGCGCATATCCTGGGCAAGTCGCTCCAGGCGGAGGACCTGGGCGTGGAGGATGTCTTTGGTTCGTTCATTGAAGGCAACCACCCCATCATCGATGCCTTCCAAATATCCCCGGAGACTGGCCAGCGGGGTGCGCATCTCGTGCGCCAGATCGGCCAGCATCTGGTCTCGGGTGGTGTCCACGGCGTTGAGTTGGACGGCCATGTCGTTGAAGGAGTCGGCCAGGGAATCGAAGTCGGGTCCCAGCCCGGCGGAGGTGACCCGGATTTCGTAGTTGCCGGAGGCCACCTGTTTGGCGGCGGCGCTGAATGTGCTCACGGGGTGGCCGATCGTGCGGTAGAGGTAGACGCTGACTGCTCCGGCGATACCCAGGGCCGGGATCACGGCGATGCCCAGGGCGGTGAAGATGACCGAGCGCAGGGCATCCTCAAGGTGGATGAGTCCATAGGCTTCGTAGGCGTGCCCGGCAGACACCAGCTCGCGATGAAACATCGACGGCCCGATCGCCACGGCGGTGGCAATGACAATGATCAGGCCGACCGCCAGCACCGCGAGCTGGCCCAGCAGCAGGCGGACGGTCAGCGAACTCCACCACGGGGTGGTGGCAGCTGGTGCGGAGCTCATCGTCCATCTCCCATCCGGTAGCCGATCCCTCGGACGGTGTGAATAAACCGGGGGTGTGCGACGTCTTCGCCCAGCTTTTTGCGCACCCGCGCGATGTGCACATCGACGAGATGGTCGTCGCCCTGCCAGGCCATGTCCCACACCATCTCAATAAGCTGTCGGCGGCTGAGCACTAGCTGCGGGCGGGCGGCCAGCACCGCCAGCAGGTCGAACTCGATCCGGGTGAGCACCACTGGCTGGCCGGCCAGCTGTACCTGACGGGAGGACTCGTTGACCACCAAGTCGCCGATGGTGTGCACCGTGGCTGTCGTCATGGAGTCGGCTGCTGGGTCTGTGCCCATCGCAGCAGTGTGGCCGCGGGCCCGGCGGAGCATCGCTTGGACGCGGGCAACGAGCTCGCGGGGGCTAAACGGTTTGGTCATATAGTCATCCGCCCCCACCGACAGGCCCACGATCTTGTCCACCTCATCGTCTCGGGCGGTGAGCATGAGAACGTGACAATCGGAGAAGGCACGCACCTGTCGGCACACCTCAATTCCGTCCATTCCCGGCAGTCCCAGGTCCAGCACCACCACATTCGGGGCAAACTGGCGCACTGCGTTCACGGCCTCCATTCCATCGTGGCTGACTTGTACCTGTAGCCCGGCCTGGGATAGATAGCCCTCGATCAGCTCTGTGAGGTCAACGTGGTCATCGACCACCAAGACCCGGCCGACGAGAGATGTAGACATCAAAGCCTCCTGCGCTGTGGACAATACTGCCGGTTCGAGATCAAATCCGGCCAGGTGAGATCGCCCCCGAGATCGAGAGCTGCTCGACAACGAGCTCTGGGGAAATTCTGACACTGTCTCACCCCATTAACCGGCGAATGACTGATGCGGGAGTGTTTCTCACCGGTTCGGTTCTGGGCGGGGGTGGCCCCTCCCTTCCGCCCTGACTTCGCTCGGCAGCACCGCTGATGCGGCCGAGGAGGCGCTGAGCGCCTAACGGCACGCTCCCACGGCCAGCCCTACCGGTTTTCCTCCAGGTCTTCCCGGTGGGGCTTTCCCTGTGCGCCAGATCCCCGAATCTCAGACAGCTGCACTGTGACTCAGGGCAGAAATTGAGGTGGGGAAGACGGCGCAACGGGCCATCCTTGCTCTTCCCTCCACTTCATGAAATCATATGCACATGTATGCATATGATCAGTGGGGTACCGCCGCCGACAGTACCTACGTCGAGCTAGCTGTGGAGATGTTCTCCATGCTGGCCGACCCGACCCGGGTACGCATCATCCTCGCCCTGCAGGAGACGGAACTCTCCGTCGGGGAGCTGGCCGAGATCGTGGACAAGTCTCCGGCGGCGGTCTCCCAGCACCTGGCCAAGCTGCGCCTGGCGAGGATGGTGGCCACCCGCCAGGAGGGCAAGCGAGTGTTCTACCGTCTAGCCAATGAACACGCCCGTCAACTGGTGGCCGATGCCCTCTTCCAGGCCGAACATGCCGTAGAGGCCGAACCTCGCCACCACCGGAAAAGCTCTCCGACACCGGTCACCAGGCTCAGGAATCAGGCCAAGTCATGATCGAGGTACTGCGCAACCCCTCCTATGCAAAACTGTTTTCCGCCCAGGTCATCGCCCTGTTGGGCACCGGCCTGTTGACCGTTGCTCTGGGACTGCTGGCCTTCGACATTGCTGGCGGGGACGCCGGGCTGGTGCTCGGTACCGCGATGACCATCAAGATGATCGCCTATGTGGCCGTTTCCCCGGTCATGTCTGCCCTGACCGTCCGCCTACCGCGCAAACCGGTGCTCATCAGCGCGGACCTGCTGCGCCTGGCGGTGGCCCTGGCGCTGCCCATGGTGGATCAGGCATGGCAGATCTATGTGCTGATCTTTATCCTGCAGGCCGCCTCGGCGACATTCACCCCCACCTTCCAGGCGGTCATCCCCGAGGTACTGCCCGATGAACGTCAGTACACCCGTGCTCTGTCCCTGTCCCGGCTGGCCTATGACACCGAGTCCCTGGTCAGCCCGATGATCGCCGCGGCACTGTTGACGGTGGTGGCCTATAACAACCTGTTTATCGGTACCGCCCTGGGCTTTTTCGCCTCCACCGTGCTGGTGTTGTCCACCCGCTTCCCAGCCATCACCCCGGCCGAGCCTGCCCCCTTCCTGGACCGGTTGACGCTGGGGGCACGAATTTTCTGGCGCACCCCGCAGCTGCGCAGCCTGTTGGCGATGAACCTGGTCGTCGCCGCAGCGTCTGCGATGGTGATCGTCAACACTGTCGTCCTTGTTCAGGGACCGCTGCAGCGCCCGGAAGCCGACGTCGCGCTGCTGCTGGCCGCCTACGGGGCTGGGTCGATGATCGTCGCCCTGATCATCCCGCGATTGCTGGACAAGGTCGCGGACCAGCCAGTCATGCTTGTTGGTGCCGGTGTCCTGCCGGTGGGTTTGGTGGCTATGGCCGCGGCGATCGCTGTGCCCACCGGGCAGGCGCAATGGATAGGACTGCTCATCATCTGGCTGCTCCTGGGGGCGGCGACCTCGCTGGTTCTCACCCCGTCGGCCCGGCTGCTGCGCCGTGCCAGCACCGAGGAGAGCCGTCCGGCGGTATTCGCCGCTCAATTCTCACTCTCCCATGCCTGTTTCCTGCTCACCTATCCCACGGCCGGTGCTCTCGGTGCGTGGCTGGGGTTGCCTGACACGGCGCTGATCCTGGCAGGCCTCGGATTGTTCGGGGCGATTTTGGCCGTCGCCGCGTGGAGGCCCCGATTCCACTCTGGCCTTACTTCCCCTTGATCTCGTTGCCGACCATCATCGGCACACACTGCCTGTCTCTTGTCTATCTGGGGTGGTAGTTATAGTGGGCGGTTGAAGGGGAGTAGCTCTTTCTCGCAATTTGAGGCGGGGATGGTTGGTCGACATACTGGTGAGATTCTCGCCCGGCCGCCAGCTACCTGCCCGACCAGTTTCCCCAGTCGGTCAGGTAGTGAGCGAGACCTTCGGTCCGTGCCACCCGCGCCGACCGAGCTACTCTCGCATTTCACCTGCTCGCCGGCGCCCGAATCAGTAGGTGCTCTCATGTCTTCTCCTTCTTCTTCCCGCCGCAGTGAACAGCGCCTGCTGGAGCGCTTCATGCTGCTGTCGATCGCCACGGCGGTAGTTACCATCAGCCTCAAGGCGGGGGCTGCTGTTATCACCGGCTCGGTCGGATTTTTATCCGATGCCCTGGAATCCGGTGTGAATCTTGTGGCCGCCGTCGTGGGATTGGTGGCCCTGCGCATCGCCGCCCGTCCGGCAGATGACAACCACCATTTCGGACACGGCAAAGCGGAATACGTCTCTGCCCTGGTCGAAGGCGCGATGATCTTCGTGGCCGCCGCCCTGATCATCTGGACCTCGATCCAGCGCCTAATCACCCCGCAGCCACTAGAGCAGGCCGGCTTGGGCCTGGTGTTGACCACTCTGGCCTCAGTCCTCAATCTCATCGTCGGTGTGGCCCTGATCCGGGCCGGGAAACGATATCGCTCGGCGGCACTGTCAGCCGACGGTCACCATCTGATGACCGACGTGTGGACCTCCGCAGGTGTTCTGGTCGGCATCGCGGCGGTGGCCGTAACCGGCTGGTACTGGCTCGATCCTGTGATCGCCCTAGCGGTGGGAGCGAATATTCTTTGGGCGGGTTACCGCCTGCTGCGGCAGTCTCTGACCGGTCTGCTCAGCGCGGCCTTGCCCATGGAGGAACTCGAGAAGCTCAATACTGTCCTGGCCGGGTTCCGTACCGACCATGGCGTAACCTTCACCCCGCCCCGGACGGTGGAATCCGGTCGCCACCGGCACATCTATCTGGCTATGGGGGTACCCGCTGGTTGGACTGTCGCCACCGCCCACGAGGTCGCCGACAACCTGGAAGATGTGATCGACGACCTCCTGCCCGGAGCCGAGACCTTCATCCACGTAGAACCGGACGATCGTGCGGACGGTCCCCGACACGGTAAGTCGACTCGTCCGCGTGATTCAAATACTGAGCCAGACCGTTAACTACCGGTTGACAAAGTATAGCTCGACATCGAGAAGGGCAAGCCCTGACTGTGCGATGGGGCGGTCACCTGTTCTGCCTCGAGGAGACGAGTGGTAGTAGCGTTGGTCCTGCTGTGTGCGACGACGGGTCCACAGGAGCACGGACACGGCCACAATTGTCGCTACGGTGATGATCTCGTGGGGACACTATTCGAGCACTGGCCGTTGCATTGGGCCGCAACGTCGGGGGTGTCCCCGCAGGAGTGGATACCCTCGCCCTGACCGGGTAACGCTTTTGCGCTTCTGCTTAATGCGGGTACCCGCCGCTTCGACTGGGGCAATTACTGGGGTTCGCGCGCTGCGGTACGGGTTTACAAACGCCACCGGTTGGTGGCTCGGAGATTGTGGCAACTCACCACTGCCTTGACGATCGGACCTGAACAAGGAATCTGCGCGCTGACCGGCACTGGAGATGGCGTTTCCAACCCGCTGGGATCCGTTCTTAGCCCTCATGATGAGCGCGGCGGATGGGTATGCCTATCCGACGTTGCACTTTGATTTCCCTGCCCGGCCGCCGGACCTGCCTTTCGAGCTGGGGAACTTAGGGGAATAGAGAATTATCGCTCCGAGGAATCCCTGACGGTGACCGGTCGGGGATTCCGAGTGTCTCCAGAATGTGGTGATAAGAAGGTCAAAAAGGGCGGACAAGACGTCGCCGTGGGGCGGCGCTCTGGTGGTGGAGGATCAGCAGACATCTTCGTGATGGACGTGGCCGTCCTGCTCGATCTGGATGGTCGAGTGTCCAATCTCGAAGTCCTGCAACCGGGCCTGGGCGGCATCCAGAATTCCGCAACCGGAGATATTCATGTCCTTGACGACCAAGTGGCAGGTGGCCAGCGGCTTCGTGCCGTCGGTGCTCCAGATATGCAGGTCATGCACGGCCGTGACTCCGGGCAAGCTGAGCAGGGCGGCTTCCACCTCGCGGGCGTCGATGTTCTGCGGGGTGCGGTTCATCAGCACCGAGAGGGAATCAGCCAGCAGGCGCAGTGCCCGCGGCAGCACCAGGGCGGCAATGAATAGGGAGGCGATGGTGTCGGCGGCCAGCCAACCGGTGAACTGGATGATCAAACCGGCGATGATCACGGCGACCGAGCCGACCAAATCGGAGAGTACATGCAGGTACGCCCCGCGCATATTGAGGCTCTCGTGCTGGCGGCGTATGAGGATCAGTGCGGAGATCACATTGGCGACCAAGCCAACCACCGCAACGACGAGCATCACGCCCGTGTCGATCGATTCGTGGCCACCGATCCGGCCGACCGCACGGATGACGATCCAGACCGAGACCGCGGAGACCACCGCAGCATTGACCAGTGCGGCGAGCACTTCGACGCGGCGATAACCGTAGGTGGCTCGGGGGGTGGCGGCCCGGCGGCCGATGAGGATGGCCACCAGGGCGATGAGTAACCCTGTGGAGTCGGAGAGCATGTGCATCGCATCGGATAACAAGGCCAACGAGCCTGAGACGAGGCCTCCGATCACCTGGGCCAGGAAGATCGTAGCGGTCAGGATGAAGGCGGCCGCCAAGGCTTTGAGGGATCCGTTCGGGGCAGTGCGGTGGTTGTGGTCGTGTGGGCGCGCACTCATGCCGACAGCCTAACCAGAAAAACCTCTTATTGAAAGCTTATTGAAAAACCTGGATGGAATCCGGCCCTCACCGTCGGATACGGCTGGCAACGGACCACAATGCGCTGTGTAGAAGGCTGCGGTTAGAACCGCTCGCGCTGGCGGCGGACGAACTTCCGGGAGTGGTTCGGCTGGCTGTCGCCGTAGCGGTCGTGCAACATGCGTGAACGGGCACCGGCGGATGCGGAAGTAGCGGCTTCGGCCTGGACGACACTGTCGGTGCCGTTCTCCAAGAGGACGGTGCGAGCGGTACCCATCGGGGCCGACTCCGTCTCCCCGTCCTGTGGATCCTCGGTCTGTTGGGAGGATGCGGTGCCGCCGGCGAGCTCGACCTCCTCGCGGCGCATACGGCGGCGTTCCTTCAGCTCCGCCCAGATGAAATAACCTAGGCCGAGCGGGGCCATGATGCCGAAGGCGATCCATTGGAAGGCGTAGGACAGGTGCGAGCCGCGGTCGAGCATGGGCACCGGGATGGCGTTGATCTCCCCGGCCTGCCCCTCGGCGAGCTGCACGTAGTCCTCCGCCAGATCCGTGCCGGTCACCTCGGCGATCTGTTCAGTATTGATGCCGTAGACCTGGCGGTAGCCCTGATCTTCAATCGGGGTGGACACCGGCGCCTGCTCGTTAAAGCGGGCATGGCCGATGATGGACTGCTCACCGGCCGGCGGGGTGTCAATCGGTGGGACACCGCCCTCGAACGGCGGCTTGAAACCACGGTTGACCAGGATAACCTCACCGGAGTTCAGTTGGAAGGGGGTCAGGGCGTGAAAGGCGGGGGAGGAGTCGACCGGACGGTTGCGCATCAACACCTCATCCTCTGCCAGGTAACGACCCTCGAGAATCACCCGTGCCCACTCCTCCCCGGACTCGAGACGTCCCTGGGCGTCGAAGACCTCCCCGGCGGGAACGGGCTCGACCTCGAAGGCGGCCTCGATCTGCTCGTTGCGCTCGACGATGTCATCGTCCTTATTCAGCTGCCAGGGGGCGAGGAAGGTGAAGGCGAAATAGGAGAAGGCGATAATCGCCAGGACACCGAACACCCAGCCGGGCCGGAGGAATGTCCTCCAACTCTTCTTCTGTGGGGCCCGACCGTACCTGCGCTCAAGTGTGCTGCTCACAGGCATTGATTCTATCGCCCCGTCCGGTGAGAAAGCGTATTCTGTCGCGAGTCTCGAAAGAGGAAGCACTACTAGTAGAGTGTCGTGACTAATGTTCTGGGTAGAGGTGGCGGAGTTTGATCCGTGCGTCCGTGGTGATGAGCTGCCAGTTCACGGGTCCGAGTGGTGGACGATGCCGGTGGAGGTGAAGTCCAGCTTCGTGCGCCGGCGGGAAACAGGGAATGCTCCAGGGCCATGAGCACCATCCGGGTGTCCATGACCATGGTCACGACCCAGCCGAGGATCATCCGCGAGTACGCGTCGGCAATGAAAGCTACGTAGCAGAATCCCTTGCTGGTCCACACGTAGGTGAAGTCCGCGATCCACCACTGATCCAGGTGCGACGGGTAGGTCCACTGGCGGTTGACCCCGTCCGGGTGCCGGCGGTATGCAGGATTGGTCACCGTCGTTCTCTTCCGGTGCATCCCCCGGGACACACCGCGGATTCCGGTGATCTCCATCAGCCGTCCGACCTGGCCACGGTCAATGCTCATGCCGTCGCAGACAGCGGCCTTCCAGAGTTTACGGCGGCCCTAGACCTTGCGATTCTGCTCCCACAACCGAAAGATGTGGTGTGCATCGTAGGCCTGGTCGAGTTCTGTGCTCGAGGGACCGAAGCCACGGGACTGATGGGCGTAAAACGTGGCTTAAGGCCAATCGCGATGCCGTGGCTAGTGTCCTGCGCCGTTAATTCGTTGCTAGTTTTTGTAGAATCGAGGTATGGCGCAACGAGGACCGGCGTTAGCCGAGTTGACACTATCGGAGAGTGAGCGCGACCAGCTGGAGCGGTGAGTGCGGCGACGAAAGTCTGCACAGGACATCGCGCTGCGCTCAAGGATCGTGCTGGAATGCGCGACGGGGCTCTCGAACTCGGAGGTCTCCCGACGTGTGGGAGTCTCGTTGCCGACCGTTCGCAAGTGGCGCTCCCGGTTCCTGGAAGCGCCTGGACGGGCTGGTGGATGACCCTCGGCCGGGGCATCCTGCCACAGTAACCGCCGAGCAGGTCGAGGACGTTGTGGTCGCCACGCTGGAATCGACCCCGAAGAACGCCACACACTGGTCACGGGCGAAGATGGCCGAACGCAGTGGGTTGTCGAAGTCCACGATCGGCCGGATCTGGAAGGTCTTCAACCTCAAACCCCACCGCGAGGAGGGGTTTAAACTCTCCAATGACCCGTTGTTCGTGGACAAGGTCTACGACATCGTGGGCCTTTACCTCAACCCGCCAGAATCCGCGGTCGTGCTCAGTGTCGATGAGAAGAGTCAGGTTCAGGCGTTATCCCGGTCCCAGTCGGCGTTTGAAGATGATGCCCGGCATGCCGGAGAAGCGTACCCACGACTATGTCCGCAACGGCACGACCAGCCTGTTTGCGGCACTCAACGTTGCCGATGGAACCGTGATCGCCTCCACCCACCGCAAGCACCGGGCGGTGGAGTTCAAGAAGTTTCTGGCCAAGATCGACAAGCAGGTGCCTGAGCACCTGGATGTGCATGTCATCTGCGACAACTACGGTACCCACAATCATCCGACCGTCAACACCTGGCTGGGTAAGCATCCGCGGTTCCACATGCACTTCACCCCGACTTACTCGTCCTGGATCAACCAGGTCGAGCGACTGTTTGCCGAGGTCACCCGGGACCTTCTCCAGCGCAGTGACCACCGGAGCGTGCAAGCACTGGAGAAGGATCTGCGCGAATGGGTCAAGGCCTGGAACAACAATCCGACGCCATTCATCTGGACCAAGACCGCCGAGGAAATCCTGAAGTCACTAGGCAGAATGTTGAAACGAATTAACGGCGCAGGACACTAGTCAAGGTTTCACAGATTGGCTCGCCCCCGAAGCGCTTCCGGTAGGTGCGGGTGAACTCCACGATCACCGCAGTGTGCGGTCGAGCTTAAGCCTGGGTGAAAAAAGCCGACGCCGTCTTCAAAATCTCATTGGCGCGTCGCAGCTTGGCTACTTCCTTGGCCTGCTCGTCGTAAGCGGCCTGGAGCTGCTCGTAGGACAGGGAACCGGGCTCAGGAGCTTCGGCCTGCTTTTCCTGTTTGTGGATCCAGTTGCGCAGCGTGGATTCCTTCACGCCGAGAAGTTCACCGATCTCCCGGCGAGCAGGCGCCTTGGAGATGCCGCCTTCCTCGAGGCGCTCGAAGTACATGCGCACCGCGCGCTCCTGCGTGGCTGCGTCGTACCGGCTCGGTCGTGCCATGCTGATCGTCCACCTCAGGTAAAACCTAGTCTCCGACCAACCCAGGCCGCCTCATTGGTGTGCGTGCATCCGCACCGCCGGGAGAATTCTGAGAACGATATGTTTCACCCCGGTTTTCGGTGGGGATGGTTTAGTTTCCAGGGAACTGAGACTCCCCTACGGTGAGGTCAGAAACCGAGATAGACCGAGATCAGGGCAAACAGTGCGAAGCCGACGGTGAGGAAGAGCGGGCCGAAACGGCTGGTTTCGCTCTCGTGCGCCTCGGTCATCATTTCCTCGACGACAACACTGGTCAGTACACCACCGGTCATGGCGAGCACAGACAGGGTGATGATGTCTGGAGCATCGCGTAAGGCGAAGTACCCGATGGTGGCCCCGAGAAAGATCGGGATCACGAAGCTGAGCGCCATAAGGATGCGCACACGGCGGCGTATGCCTGCCTGGCGCATGGAAGCGACAGCGGCGAAGCCTTCGGGGAAGTCAGCGGGGACTTGTCCGAGAGCGAGCAATAAACCCAGGGAGGGGTTGAGCACTGTGGCGGTACCAATCATGACACCGTCGCTGAACAGGTCCAGCGAAACGCCGGAAAAGATGGCCAACGGGCCAGTGGTGTGTTCGCCCATTTTGAGCTTGTTCTGCACAATACCGATAAGCCTTTCGATGCCCATGAACAGCACTCCACCCACCGCAAAGGAAAGAACTGGGGCCCACGGCTGTTGCGCGTTGAAGGCCTCAGGCATCAGCTCCAGACCTACGACGGCCAATACAATGCCAGCGGCCAAGTGCAGGGCCAGGCTCAAGGCCCGTTCAGAGATCTTGAATACTTCCGAGGCCAGCCCACCAAGAAAGTTACCGGCTGCTGGCAACGCAGCTAATACCAGTACAAGCGCAAATCCCTGCATGTGGGTCTTCTCCTTGCTGACCGATTGGTTGTGGCCTATTCAGAATTACTCGGGTTTTATACGGAAGGGCACGCGGCGAAAACGCGGCCAGAAGTGGGGCAGGGTCCAGCCGTTGCCGGTCAGGGTCTCGACAATATTGAAGAGTGACTCGACACCCCCTCTTGTCAGACTTGAATCTTCCCCTGCAGGCCGCATCGCTTTAGGTCCGGGCCTTGTTCTCTGCCTGCTCGTGCCTAGGCATTCTGACGGCCTCGTCTGGGGCAGGTGTTGGGTGTGGGGCGCGCGCAGCCCGCAGCCCGTTGGCGATGACAATGACCTCGGCGACCTCATGGACCAGGACAACGGCGGCCAGTCCCAGCACGCCGGTGATCGCCAGGGGGAGCAGGACAATGATGATCGCCAGGGACAGAAAAATATTCTGATTGATAATCGACCGTCCCAGGCGGGCGTGGTGCAGGGCCCGGGGGATCAGGCGCAGGTCATCACCGGTAAACGCCACATCCGCGGACTCGATCGCGGCATCTGAGCCCGTGGCACCCATGGCAATGCCGATATCGGCCGATGCTAGGGCGGGAGCGTCGTTGATGCCGTCGCCGATCATCGCCACCGGGCCCCGCTCGGCCAGGTCGGCCACCGCCTGGGCCTTGTCCTCCGGGCGCAGCTGCGCCCGAACGTCCTGGATGCCGGCCTCGACGGCCAAAGCAGTGGCGGTACGCGTGTTGTCACCGGTGAGCATGGTGCTCCCGAAACCCTCACGGGTGAGCGTCTTGATGACGGTGGGGGTTTCCGGGCGCAGTTCATCGCGCACCCCGACCGCACCGACGGGCCGGTCGTCGCGGTGGACGATGACCACGGTCATGCCCTGGCTCTCCAGGGCCTCGACCTGGGTGGCCAGGGGACCGGGGGCAAGCCAGCGGGGGCTGCCGACCGCGATCTGTGCCCCGTCGATAACCCCGGTGATCCCCTGACCGGCGGCCTCGGCGACCTGCTGAGCGGCCGGTGCCTGGCGTGTGGCGGCGGTGATCGCGGATGCCAGCGGGTGGGTGCTATGGGACTCAAGTGCCGCGGCCCAGCCGAGAACATCCGCCCGGACGATGCCGTCGGTGGTCAGTAGCTCCGCGACGGTGGGCTGGTTGCGGGTCAGGGTGCCGGTTTTGTCCAGGGCCAGGTGCCGGATGCCGCCGAGGCGCTCGAAGGCGGCGCCGGACTTGATGACCACGCCGAACTTGCTGGCCGCACCGATTCCCGAGACCACCGTGACCGGCACCGAAATCGCCAGCGCACACGGAGAGGCCGCAACCAGGACCACCAGGGCACGTTCAATCCACACGCCCGGATCACCCAGCAAGGAACCGATGACGGCCACCAGGATGGCCAGGATGAGCACACCTGGCACCAGGGGCCGGGCCAGCCGGTCGGCAATGCGCGCCCGCTGTCCCTTCTCGTTCTGCGCCCGCTCGACCAGTTCAACCACGGTGGTCAAGGAGTTGTCCATGCCCGCGGCAGTGGCCTCGACTTCGAGGGCGCCGGTGGTGTTGATCGACCCGGCCAACACCGCATCGTCGGGGCCGACCTGGACGGGGATGGATTCACCAGTGATCGCCGAGACATCCAGGCTGCTGTGCCCGGAGCGGATGACCCCGTCTGTGGCCAGGCGTTCACCGGCAGCCAGCCGCAGCACGTCACCGGGAACGAGATCTTCGACCGGTACGGTGCGGGTGGCCCCATGGGCGGCAATGATGGTCGCGGTCGAGGGGAGCAGGGCCAGCAGAGCACGCAAACCCGAGCGGGCCTTGTCCATCGCCCGGTCCTCCAGTGCCTCGGCAATGGAGTAGAGGAAGGCCAGGGCCGCGGCCTCCTCGATGAACCCGAGGAGCACGGCGCCGATGGCGCTGATGGTCATCAGCAACCCAATTCCCAGTTTTCCTCGGATGAACAGACTCTTCAGGGCTCCGGGGACGAACTGGGAGGCACCCAGTAACAGGGAGACCCAAAACAGGGCGGTGGCCACCAGCCCTGCCCCGGGGACAAACCACTCCAAGATCAGGCCCGTCAGCAGGGTCAGGCCGGAGACTGCGGGGATGAGGATGGCCCGGTCACGCCACCAGGGGGTGTGCTCCTCGTTGTCTTTTTCCGCAGGGCTCGTGGCGGGTGCGCAACAGGCGTCCATTGTCCTTACCGCCCCTCGTCCACATCGCAGCAGCCGGCGACCGGGCATTGGGGGTCTAGACAGACGGCGTCCTCGTCGACGGCCAGGGTGGTCTCTAGCAGAGTGTTCAATGCCGTCGTCAGGTGGGCGTCGACGATCTCATATCGGGTGCGTCGTCCCTCCGGCTCGGCGACGACGATCCCGCAATCACGCAAACAGGCCAGATGGTTCGACACATTCGTTCGCGTCAATCCCAGCGTTTCGGCCAGCTGGGCCGGATATCCAGGGGCCTCCAGCAGGGACAGCAAGATCCGGGATCGGGTGGGATCGGCCATGGCCCGGCCCAGGCGGTTCATCACATCGAGACGGGGGGCAATAGTCAGCATGCGCTGACTATACAGTGGGGGCTGACGGGTATGCAATCGTCCCCCTGCGGCTGTCCTCGGATACCTGACGAGGCGCGGTCCTGCAGTGCATCACTAGGGAGGGAGGTTGTCCCATGGCACGACACACCTGCACTCGGGGTTAATTGGGAGTCTTCTACTTCTTAAGGCATGTCGCGACCTCGGACGATCAGCATGCTGACACCGGCGATGACACCAAAGATGGCCAACCCCGCGAGGGTCAAGACTATCGGATTATTGAATCTAGAGGCGTCCTCCTCGACGGCATTTCCCGCGGTCGCGGTCTCTTCCGGCTCCTCTGTGTTCTCCGTCTGATCGGCGCCGGCGTTTGTCGTGGCGGTATCAGCTGGTTGCGCCGCATCGCCAGCGACGGTGAAGGTCGTCGCGTTACGGGTGGCGTGGCCGTCGGAGGAGATGATCTGGAAACCGACGGTGTAGTCACCGGGCCCAGCGCCCACATCCGCAGGCAAATCGAGGACCACCGACTGGCCGTCGATAGTCGGCTCGCCACTGAACAGGACCTCACCGGAGTTTTGGTCCGTGATGGCCAAGGTGCTGAAACCCTCCCGGGGAAGCCCCGAGAACTCCAGCTCAATGCTGGGTGGGAACTCCTCCACCACCGCACCGTCCGCGGGGTTGCCGCCGATCACGGCGTCGTGCGCCAGCACCGCCGGGGCGGCGGCGAAAGCCACGACACCGGCCGCCACCACAGCGGCCAGCACACGACGAGGGGGCATGAGGGAGATGATCACGAAAGTCCTCCTGGACTGGGCCGATTCTTCTGGAGGTCAGCGACTAAGGCACCGGCCTGCGGGAGGTGCCAAGAGACTGGTCGGGACGGGCAGGAGGAAAGTTCCCGGCCTCGTCGTGTTTACCGGGTGTTATTTCTCACAGATGGTGGCGCCTCAGCAGGGGCGGCGGACCTCACGGATCAACCCGGGTCGAGGCACTTTGGAAGAACACCAGCAGACCACATTAGGGTAAACCTCACGCCAGCTTCCGAACACCCCACGAGAGCGGAGGCGGCATCGGACGGCGAAATGGACACAGATGACCCACCCGGTAAACGACACTCCCGCTGCCACAGATGCGACCGCAGGGAAGGCCCCCACCACCGGGAGCCGGCCTAAGGATCGGGTGCGCCCCATCTGGCCGCTGTACCTGCTCTTCCTCGTCGTCGCCGGTGCAATCGGCGGGACGATTGCCTACAGCTTCCTCGGCGAGTCCCTCGCAGCCCTGGGGATTCCCGACCCCGGCATCGCCACCACCTTCGGACTGCCGTTTTTCCGCGCGGTCGGCTGGATGCTCGCTGCCCTGTCGGCAGGCTCCTTCCTGTTTGCCGCCTTCCTCATCTCCCCACGGCTACCCGGCGGTGATAACGCCCGGCTGACTGGGGCCTCGTTGACCGTGGACGGACACCTCGCCTCCCGCACCGGGGCGGTCGCGGCGCTGTGCTTCGGGCTTGTCGCGTTGTTGATGATCCCGCTGGTGCTCTCGGATGTCTCCGGCACCCCCCTGGTCCAGACACTGGGCCCAGAGGCCCTGGCGGTGGCCCTCGAGCAGGTGGCCATGGCCCAGGTATGGCTGATCGTGGCCCTTATTGCCCTGGTTACCGGTGCTACGGGCCTCATGAGTAGATCGTGGATCACCCAACCACTGCTGCTGCTCGGGTCGATCCTCATGATCATCCCCCTGGGCCTGACGGGGCACTCCTCCTCGGGCGGTGACCATGACTTTGGCACCAACTCCTACCTGTGGCACCTGATCTTCCTGGTCCTGTGGGTCGGCGGACTCATGGCGCTGCTCGCTCATGGCCGCCGCCTGGGACCGGATCTGGACATCGCCCTGCGCCGCTACTCGGCGATCGCCCTGTTCTCGATCATCGTCATGGCGGTCTCCGGACTGGTCAACGCCAGCATCCGCATCGAGTTCTCCGACTGGTTCACCACCCGCTACGGCCTGATCATCGTGGCCAAGACCGTCGGCGTGATCATCCTCGGTATCTTCGGCTGGCTGCACCGGGCCTGGGTCGTCCCGAAGGTGCAAGCCGATCCCACCGACCGCCGCCTGTTCCACCAGGTTGCGATCGTCGAGGTACTCGTCATGGCGGCGGTCACCGGTATCGCCATCACCATGGGGCGTACCCCGCCGCCCCCACCGCGTGAGCCCAACCTCTCACAGATGGCCACCCAGCTCGGCTACGAGTTGTACGACAAACCCACCATCCTCAACGTGTGGGGCATGTGGCGCTTTGACCTGCTGTTTGGCACCCTCGCCCTGCTACTGGCTGCCGGCTACCTCCACGGCGTGTACCGGGCCCGCCGCACGGGGAAGAGCTGGGCGACGGGACGGACCATCTGGTGGCTCCTGGGATGTACGGCCCTGCTGGTGACGATGTCCTCCGGCATTGGCCTGAACATGGCCGCCACCTTCTCGGCACACATGGTCGGCCACATCATCTTGTCGCTGGTCGTACCCGTCCTCCTCGTCCTCGGCGCCCCGCTGACCCTACTGATGACCGCCTATGACTCCGGCCCGCCAGACAGGCCGGGCATCTACGACTGGGTGCGCGCCTTTACCCGCAGCCGGCTGGTGGGGATTATCACCCATCCGGTAGTCAATACCGTCCAGTTCCTGGTCTTTTTCTACGTGATGTACTTGCTCATCCCGCTTTATGAGCTGATGATCTCCGAGCATGCGGGACATTTGATCATGAACACCGTGCTCCTGGTCTCCGGCTGCTTCTACTTCTGGGGGATGCTCGGGCCCGACCCCATCCCGTATCGTCGTCCGGCTCCGGTCCGCCTGGGGTGGCTGGCCGCCTCCCTGCCGGTCCATCTGATCTTCGGCATCTACCTCCTTCAGCTCGACACCATCTTGGGCGAGGAGTTCTACCGCTCGCTGCTCCTGCCCTGGGAGCTGGACCTGCTGGCCGACCAGCACACCGCCGTTCTGTTCTGGGCCGCGGGCATGGTCCCGCTGGCTGTCGTCGCCTTCCTGCTCATCCGCCAGTGGCCGGGCGCCGGCGGGGACGCCAGGGGTAGTGAGGAAAAGACCACCACCGACACCGGTGAGAGATCGCTGGTCCACCACGACAGCCCAGGAACCGGCACGCCCTAGCTGTCCCCGCTCACCAGTGGTACCGGTGAAAGGTCACCGGAGCGGCCGGGAAGCCGCCGGAGTCCGGCCAGGAATACCCAAGCCGTGACCCCTTTTTATGAGGTCAATTATGGGCGGGGAACAACCCTCGGCACGGTGTAGTCGCCTTCGCCAATCCCCTGAAAATGCCGGTGAGCATGCTGTGAAAAGGGTAAAAGAATCACTAAACGCGCGTTCCGACTGGCTCCCTTGGAGGGCCAGGCGCTAGTGTTACGTCCGTAAATAACGGAACGGTCACAATCTGGTCTCCAACGAGTACGATACTGGGGTCGAGCGTGGCGGGACATACGGACAACGATGGAAGAAGATTCATGCGCTTGAAGGCTCGGCGATCAGCCGGAGGAAAACACCGCAAGATCACCACCTCGCAGACCAAGGGCCGTGTGGCGCTGGTGGCCGTGGCCGCAGGCGCGGTTTCGTCGGCAGGTGTGGGCGGGGCCGCAGCAGCAACGCTGCAGGCCCAACCCGAGGATCCGGCTTCCCCGGGAGTCGCCGCCGTCGACGTGGAGCTGGCCGGCACTGACACCGCCCTGTCCTCGACTGTGGCGGAGGCGGCACCGCAGGTTCTCGCGATCTCGGAGTACAAGCCGGCCGCCAACGTCGACGGGCAGTTGGACAAGGCGGTTGAGTATGCTGCCGAACGGGCCGAGGCCGAACGTCTTGCCAATGCTCCGTCCGTGGTCAAGCCTGCCGAAGGCACCTTCACTTCCGGTTTCGGTATGCGCTGGGGCAGCCTCCACGCCGGCCTGGACATCGCCAACGTCGTGGGTACCCCGATTCTCGCGGCCATGGGCGGCACCGTGATCGACTCGGGCCCGGCCTCGGGTTTCGGTCAGTGGATCCGTATCCAGCACGACGACGGATCGATTGCCGTCTACGGCCATATGGAGACCCTCGACGTGAGCGTCGGCGAGCGCGTCACCGCCGGCCAGAAGATCGCCGGCATGGGCAACCGAGGTTTTTCCACCGGTTCCCACCTGCATTTTGAGCTCTACCCGACCGGTAGCGGTGCCGTGGACCCTGCCCCCTGGTTCGCCGAGCACGGCATCACCTTCTAAACCCTTCCCCATTCAAGACAAAATACAGTCCTGGCCCCCAGGCCCACCTTCGTGGTCTGGGCGTCAGGCCATGAGCCCAGTCATCCTGGGTCACGCTGGTGATTAGTACACGGGATTGTGTACTGTCTATCGTTATGAGCACGGCGACCGTCACCCACACCTCGGCGTTGTCCCGGGTGGGTAATGCCCTGTCCGATGACACCCGGACCGGGATTCTGTTGGCCCTGCGTAACGGGCCGGCCCGACCGTCCGAGCTGGCCCGGCAGTTGGATGTCTCCAAACAGGTGATGTCGAATCAGTTGGCTTGCCTGCGAGGATGCGGACTGGTGACCTCCATCCCGGAGGGGCGCAACGTCTGGTATTCGCTGGCTGATCCCCGGCTGGGTCATGTCCTGGGCGAGTTGCTTGAGTTGGTGGTCACCATCGATCCGACCTGCTGCTCGCCGGACGGCTGCACCTGCTCATAATCACCCCAGGGCCGAGAGGGATTCGTCGGCGTCGTGCCGGGCGACCCTGAACCCACTGCCCTGACTCCCGCCAGAGATAGAACGGAACCCTCGTGAGCACCCCCACCAACCGCACCACCTCCCCCCGACCTTCCGGGAACTGGCGAAAAGCCCAGATAATTGTCTGGGTAGTGCTGGCTATCGTCGTGATCGCCGGGATCGTCGCCTTCCTCATCGGCCGGGCGGATTCCGCTCCGGAGTCCGCCCCGGAAGCTGTGACCAGTGATGCCGGCCAGGTGGTCCGGGACAACAGTCGGGTGCTGTCTCAGGCGCCGAATGAGAAGGCTGTGCTGGTGGAGTTCCTCGACTTTGAGTGCGAGGCCTGCCGGGCGGCGTACCCCTTTGTGGAGGAACTGCGGGAGGAGTACTCAGACACCGTCACTTTCGTTAACCGCTACTTCCCGTTGCCGGGCCACCGCAACTCCATGCCGGCTGCCGTGGCCGTCGAGGCCGCTGCCCAGCAGGGCCAGTACGAAGCGATGTACCACCGGATGTTTGAAACCCAGCCCGAGTGGGGCGAGTCCGCCGAGGATAACAGCGAGGTCTTCCGCGGCTTCGCTGAGGACCTGGGATTGGACATGGCCGCCTATGACGCCGCCGTCGCCGATCCGGCCACCGAGGAACGGGTCCGGCTCGATGTGGCTGACGGAACGGCCCTGGGTGTGCGCGGCACCCCGACCTTCTTCCTCGATGGCCAGCCCCTTGTCCCGGACTCCCTTGAGCAGTTCCGGGCCGAGGTCGACGCGGCCGCCGCCGACTAACCCGAATCGATGACGCACTCAGTCACCGCCCAAGACGAAAATGAGGTTCTCGTGACCGAAACGAACGATAAGACCTCTCTACCAGCCTTCGTCCGGGACCGTCCTTTCGCCCTCATCCTGCTGGTCACCGGTGTGATCGGATGGGTGGCCTCCGGTATTCTGGTGCTCGAGCGCCTGGCCCTCTACGAGGACGCCGAGCACGTCACCACCTGCGACCTCAACGCCCTGGTCTCCTGCGGGAAGGTGATGGGCACCTGGCAGTCCGAACTGTTCGGCTTCCCCAACCCTTTGATCGGCATCGTCGCTTTCGCCGTGGTTATCACCACCGCGATGGCGATGCTGTCTGGGGCTCGGCTCGGCGACTGGTACTGGGCCGGCCTGCAGGCCGGGGTGAGCGTGGGCCTGGTGCTCATTATCTGGTTGTGGTACCAGGCCCTGTTCGTTATCCACATTCTGTGCCTGTACTGCATGGTGGTGTGGGCGGTGATGATCCCGTTGTTCATCCTGCTGACCGTGCGTAACCTCGCCCGTGGGCTCTTTCCCGCCTCCCCTGCCGTGGTGCGGTTTTCCTCCCAGTGGGCGGGCACCCTGATCGCCGTGGTCTACGTCGCCGTGGCTGCCTCGGTGTTTGTCAGCTTCTACTCCGATTTCACCGGCCTCTGACCCTGACGAGCGGCCACTCCCCAGCGCCGGTGATTCCGGGGCTATGTGTGACGCAAACCCAGACCTGGGGTGACCTGCATCAACTCGGTGAGCTCTAGGTGGGGACCTTCGTCACGTTTTCGGAACTTTCCGTGAACCTGGACCGACAACTCGGGTGTACCTGAATTTAGATCGGGTGTCGGCAGGAATCGCGAGCCGGGAGTGTGTGAGGCCAGTTCGCCGCGCCTGCCGGAAAAGAAGCTGTCGCGGTGGCGATGAGCCACTGTGCCGGTTTTTCAACTGCGAAAGGCATATTCTGTGGATCTTGTCGATGTCTCACGTTGGCAATTTGGCATCACGACTGTCTATCACTTTATTTTCGTCCCCCTGACCATCGGACTCGCTCCGCTGGTGGCAATCATGCAAACGGCCTGGCACCGCACCGGTAAAGATATGTGGTACCGCGCCACTCGGTTTTTCGGCACGCTGTTCCTGGTCAACTTCGCCATGGGCGTGGTCACCGGCCTTGTCCAGGAGTTCCAGTTCGGCATGAACTGGAGTGAGTACTCTCGCTTTGTCGGCGATGTTTTCGGTGGCCCGCTCGCCTTGGAGGGGCTGGCAGCTTTCTTCTTCGAGTCCATCTTCTTGGGCATTTGGATCTTCGGCTGGGGCAGAGTCCCCCGCTGGATACACCTGGCGTCCATCTGGATCGTCGCGGCCGCGACTAATGTCTCGGCCTACTTCATCATCGTGGCGAACTCCTTTATGCAGCACCCGGTGGGGGCGGCGATGAACTACGAGAACGGTCGCGCGGAATTGATCAACGTCTGGGAGCTGCTGAGCAATCCGGTGGCACTGGTGGCCTTCCCACACGCGGTGGCCGGTTCCGTGCTCGTGGCTGGCACCTTCGTCGCCGGTATCAGTGCGTGGTGGATGGTGCGCGATCGTCGTCACGCCGCTAAGACGGGAGGAAACGCCGAGGATGCCGGGCAGTTGTGGCGGCCCCTGCTGCGCATGGGACTGTGGGTCACATTGTTGGGGATCGTTTCCGTTTCCATCACCGGTGACTTGCAGGCCAAGGTGATGTTCGAGGTCCAGCCGATGAAGATGGCCTCCGCGGAGGCCCTCTGCCATACGGAGGAGGACCCGTGGTTTTCCATCTTGGCTATTAGCACGTTCAACGACTGTAACTCCGTCTCCGAGATCTTCAGTGTGCCTTGGGTTCTGTCATTCCTGGCTGGCGGCCAGTTCAGCGGTGTGACGTTGCAGGGCGTCACGGACTTGCAGGCCCAGGCCGAGCAGCTCTATGGTCCGGGCAACTACTCTCCGAACCTGTTCGTGACCTACTGGTCCTTCCGTCTGATGATCGGCTTCATGGCCGCCTCCATCCTGGTGGTTATCGTCGGTTTCTGGTTGACCCGCAAGAAGCGCACCACCGACAAGCGGTGGTTCGCCTGGTTGGGTCTCATCGCGATTCCGTTTCCCTTCCTGTCCAACTCCGCCGGCTGGATCTTCACCGAGATGGGGCGCCAGCCCTGGGTGGTATACCCGAACCCTGACTTCGGTCCGGAGAACAGCCCGAACGGGGAGAACGACATCCACCTGATCGTGGACTTCGGGGTGTCCAACCATTCGGTGACCACTGTCTGGATTTCCTTGATCGCCTTCACCTTGATCTACGGCATCCTCGCCGTGGTCTGGTTCTGGCTCATGCGCCGCTTCGTGGTCGCTGGGGCACTGGCGCCTGGCGCTTCCGAGAACATCGTCGAGGACACCTACGGACCGGACGCCGAGGAACTAGAACCGCTGAGCTTCAACGCCGACAGCTCCGACGACGCCGAGGACAGCGACGGTTCCCACAGCACCGAAGAGTTCGAGCCAGCCGACCGGGGTTCCGCAGCTGTCACCACGAAACCACGCCGACAGCGTGATGAGCGCACCGTTGATGAGAAGGAGCAATGACTATGGATCTGCAGACCCTGTGGTTCATCGTGATCGCTTTCCTGTTCGTCGGCTATTTCGTCCTGGAGGGTTTCGACTTCGGTGTGGGCATGCTTTTGCCCTTCCTGGGCGGTGACGGTGAGGAGCGTGCGCGGCGTCGCGACGCCGTGGCCACCAGCATCGGCCCGGTGTGGAACGGCAACGAGGTGTGGCTCATCGTGGCGGTGGGTGGCATGTTCGCCGCCTTCCCCGAGTGGTACGCCACGATGTTTTCCGGTTTCTATCTCCCGTTGCTGCTCATTTTGCTCTCCCTAATCCTGCGGGGCGTCGCCCTGGAGTGGCGCGTCAAAGTCGACACCCAGGCCTGGCGGAACCGGTGCGATATCGGGTTGGCTATCGGCAGTTGGGTGCCGGCGATCTTTTGGGGCGTAACCTTCACCAATATCGTCCAGGGCGTGGCAATTGACGCCAATCGGCAGGTCGATTCCAGCTTGACCGCGATGTTCGGCTTGTTCAATCCCTACGGTCTGCTGGGGGCGGTGACCTTCGTTCTGATGTTCATGGTGCACGGAGCGACCTTCTTAGGGATCAAGGTGCACGAACCGCTGCGCAGCCAGGCCCATCGGCTGGCCCAGCGACTGACTATCCCGACAGCCGTGGTGGCCGTCGGGTTCGCGGTATGGACTCAGCTGGCACACGGTGATCCCGTCATCGGGATCGCGGTGGGTGTGCTCGCGCTGTGCGTGCTCATCGGTTCGGTGTCCCTCATGCGGGGCCACGACGGCGTCGCGTTCGCGGCCACTGCCGTGGCTGTGGCCACCCTGGTGGTGCAGATTTTCGCCACCTTGTTCCCGAACGTGATGCCCACCTCCCTGCCGGGCGGGGTGTCTCTGGACATCTATAACGCCTCCAGCTCGGACTACACACTGGTCTTTTTGTCCTGGGGTGTGCTGATCCTGGTGCCGTTCATCCTGGCCGCCCAGGGCTGGACCTTCTGGTCCTTCGCCAAGCGGATCACGGTGTGAACCGCGTGCAAGGACCCATTGACCCCAGACTCCTCGCTCTGGTTCCACCGGTACGGGGCCTGATCCTGCGCACCGGCGTTCTGCAGGCGCTCACCACCGTGTTAGTGCTCGCCCGCGGGGTGCTCATCGGCTGGATCGCCGCGCGCGTCATCCTGGACCGTGGCGCCGACTGGGACGTGCTGACCTGGCCGGTGGTGGCACTTTTCGTGGTCATCGCCGCCCACGGCGGCGTGTCCGGCCATGCGCAACGCACCTCCTCGGAGAGCGTCGGGCGGGTCGTAGATACACTGCGGGCCAAGGCCCTGGCTGCGTTGCGACGCCACGATCCCCGCCGCGTACAGGAGGAATCGGCCCACTGGCGCGAGGTGCTCACCGACGGCATCGAGGACTTCCGGCCCTACCTGAGCGCATTCCTGCCTTCGCTGGTCGCCGTCGTTCTAGCTACTCCGGCCGCTTTAGTGGTGGTGCTGGTGGCGGACCCGGTCTCCGGAATCCTGGCGCTGGTGACGGTACCGCTGATCCCGGCCTTCATGGTGCTGATCGGCAAGCTGACCGCCGCGCATACCCGACGCCGCCTGGAGGTGACCACCGCCTTGGGCGGGCAGCTGGCGGATCTGCTCTCCGGCTCGCTAACGCTGCGGGCGCTGGGAGCCACCCGCCAACCGAGCAGGCAGCTGCGGTCCACGGGGCGTCGCCATGAAAAGGCCACCATGTCGGTGCTGCGCCTGGCATTCCTCTCTTCCTTCGCCCTGGAGTTCCTGGCCACCCTCGCGGTGGCGCTAGTCGCTGTGAGCATCGGGCTGCGCCTGGTGGACGGGAACATGGAGTTGACCGCCGGGCTGATCGCGCTGATCGTGGTCCCGGAGGTGTACAACCCGATCCGGCAGGTGGGTACGAACTTCCACGCCGCCTCCGACGGGCTCACCGCCGTCGAGGAGATCCTGGAGCTGCTGGATGAGGATGCCAAAGCAACCGACACATCCGGTGCCGGAGTGGACCACCGCGGCCGGACCTACCTGACTCACCGCGAATCACCCGGAGCCGCCCCACTGACGGTCACCGGTCTCAGCGTGGGAGGCCGCGACGGCATGAAGCCGGAGAACTTGAGCTTCACCGCCGAATCCGGGACGATCACCGTGTTGTATGGCGACAACGGTTCCGGAAAATCCACTGTGTTCCTCGCCGTCCTGGGCGCGCTGCCGGGTGATCTGGTCACTGGACGGGTCACCGCTGTGCCGCTGGTACGCACGTCCTACCTGCCGGCCCGGCCGGTACTAGTGCAGGGCAGCGTAGAGGACAACCTCGTGCTGCTGGGTGCGGAGCGCGGACCGGCCACTGAAACCGCTCGGAACCTGGGCTTCGACGTGCCGCTGGAACGCTGTCTCGGACCCGCGGGGGAAGGCATCTCTGCGGGGCAGAGTCAACGCCTGGCCCTGGCGCGCACCCTGACAGGCGGCACCGGCCCCACACTGTACCTGCTGGATGAACCCAGTGCGCATTTGAGTCCGGAGCTGGTGGAGACCCTCTCCGCTGAGCTGCGGCGGCGTGCAACGGCCGGACACACGGTGGTGGTGGCCAGTCATGACGTCCGGCTGGCCGCGATCGCGGATGAGGTGGTGTACCTGTGAAGTCCGAATTTCGCGTCCTGAGCGCCATGCTGCGCCTGGCCGGCGTGCGCTACCGTGAGGTCGTCGCGGGTATCGCTGCCGGTTCCATCACGCTGATCTCTGCGCTGACCCTGACGATCGTTTCCGGTTGGTTGATCACCAAGGCCTGGCAGATGCCACCGGTGCTGGACCTCTCGGTCGCGGTCACCGCGGTGCGCGGCCTGGGCATCTCCCGGGCGGTCTTCCGCTACGTGGATCGGCTGCTCAGCCACCGCATCGCACTGCAGGCCCTGACCACATTGCGGTCACGGGTCTTCGACGCGCTGGCTTTTGACCACACCGGCTCCGGCCGGGGACACCTCTTCACCCGCGGTGACGGGCTGGTGCGCCTGGTCGCCGACACCGAACGCGTCACTGACGTCATCGTCCGTTCTGTCGTCCCCGGTGGGGTGGCGTTGGTGCTCACCGTGTTCGCGGTGGCCGGCGCCACCTGGCTGCACCCGGCAGCGGGCCTGGTCCTGGCTCTCAGCTTCATGGTCACCGGCCTTATCACCCCGTGGTTGGCGGTGCGGGCGGCCAGACGTTCACGTCGAGTGTTCGCCGAGGACGACTTCGACATAGCCCTGGATGAACTGCTGGACCACCGCGTCGAGTTCGCTGCCGCGGGCTTTGGGCAGAAGCGTGAGGAGCGGGCCGTCGCGGCGTCGCGACGCAGCAGCGACGCCACCGTAGCCGCCGAGAAACCGCTGGCCACCTCACAGGTGTTGATCACCTGGTCCACCGGTCTGGCTGCGGCGCTGACCGTGGTCGTTGGCGCACTGACCTACACAGGAGATCCCACCTGGCTGGGTATGATGGTGCTGCTGCCGCTGGCCGCCTTCGAATCCCACGCCCAGCTCTCAGAAGCCGCAATCCACGCCGACGAGGCCTCCCACAGTGCCCACCGACTCACCCACCTGGTCGAGGAGTCCGGTACCACTTCGGCGACGGACGACGGGGAGGCGTCGACGTGGGAACTCGATGACTGCCACCTTAAAGCCACCGACCTACGTTGCCGCTTCGGCGACACCACCTGGCAGGTGGATCTGCCACCCGGTGAGCGCATGGTCATTCGCGGCCCCAGCGGTTGCGGC
This sequence comes from Corynebacterium halotolerans YIM 70093 = DSM 44683, assembly GCF_000341345.1. Taxonomy (NCBI): domain Bacteria; kingdom Bacillati; phylum Actinomycetota; class Actinomycetes; order Mycobacteriales; family Corynebacteriaceae; genus Corynebacterium; species Corynebacterium halotolerans. The sequence goes on from NC_020303.1 coordinate 49,723, forward strand.
AAGACCACACTGCTGCAGACCCTGGGTGGCCTGGTGCCACCACGCAGCGGTTCTGTCACGCTGGGAGGGCAACGTGTGCTGGAGATCGACCCGGCCGCGTTGCGGAAGACCGTCCGCGCGCACGCGGAGGACGAATGGCTCTTCTCCACCACCATCCGACAGAACCTCCTCGTGGCCAACCCGGCCGCCAGCGACGGGGAACTACGAGAGGTCCTGCACGCGGTGGGGCTAGATGACTGGTTGCGGGATACCGTTGAACCGTTAACAGACCCGCTGGACCTGCTGCTCGCCGACGGTGCGGGCTCCCTGTCGAGCGGACAGCGCCGCCGTCTGCTGCTGGCCAGGGCGCTATGTTCCACCGCGCCGGTGCTGCTGCTAGATGAGCCGACCGAACACATTGACGAACCAGATGCCGATGACCTATTAGACACCCTCCTGGCCAAGCCGCTACCGGGACCGCGCAGCCGACGCAGCGTCATCGTGGTCACCCACCGGTCGAATAAGCAGGACAGCGGGAACACTGAAGCCGGAGAAGTAGATATCCGCCGCTACGCTGACCCGGTGACGGAGCACCACTAAGTGCTTATCTGCTTGTCGACGCCTCCTGCGCCCGGGGGCAGGCCGGGGTGAGCCGTTCACCACAGGGTGATGCCGACGTGCTTGACCCCGACCAAACCGGCGTCGAGCTGCCCCACCCCTGGAATCACCGCCCACCGCGCGCCCCCTCATAAGGCAAGAGAACACCGCAATACAAGTACCCAGGCCCGCTGACCGTGTGGTCGGGGACCTGGGTGCTGACCTCTTGGGTTTCTGCCCTAGTGCGAGTTGATCTTCGTTGCCGGTGAGCATCTGCCTCACCATCCGGTAGGCGTGCTCGTCCCACCTTTGGCGTACAGCATCGCGGACGATTCGGGAGCGGTTCCCACAGGTGACCGCAGCCAATGACAGGGGTGTTGCCGCGGTGACGGCCGATCTCCACGGCATGGCGGATGTTCTCGGCCTGGGTCGCCGACCGCAAGTGGTCCTCATCGACGGGGACAAGCGATGATCTCCGGCATTGGCACACCATCAGGCGGACAGGGCCAGCAGCAGTTTTTGAGACTGGCATTTCAGGCCTCCGGCAGAGTCTATTTGGAGCCGTCGGAACCCGGCCGCTTCGGCGTGGTTTTTCCTGAAGCTCCGGCCGCGGTGCGATTCTTCAACGCCGTGCTGCCCGCGGCACCGCGAGCCTGCTCATCAGTGGAAGCACCGGCAGTCCTCTCCCCCAAGGATTCTGCATCAGACGAGTCTATCTTGCGATGCCCAGGCCTGATTCGGCGGACCTCCGCCTCGCTTTCCCTGCCCTTGGGCAGCATCAGGAAGATAATCACCGCAGCGATGAAGACCACTATTGAGACGATAGTGTTGACCCTCATGCCGAAGATCAGGGTAGCGGCATCGGAACGCATCAATTCGATCCAGAACCGACCCAGGGTGTAACCGGCGACATAGAGGGCGAAGAGTCGTCCATGGCCGATCTTGAAGCGGCGGTCTAGCCAGATCAGCAGCACGAAAATCAGCAGGTTCCATAGCAGTTCATAGAGGAAGGTGGGGTGTACCGTTGCCAAGACCTCCCCGGTAGAACGCCCATTGACCGGGGAGGGATCACCATTGGCGTCCACCCGGTAGTAGATCTCCAGAGCCCAGGGGACGTCGGTCTCACGACCGTAGATCTCCTGGTTGAACCAGTTTCCCAGGCGGCCGATGGCCTGCGCCAGGATGATACTGGGGGCGATCGCGTCGGCGAAAGGGCCCAGTTTGAGCCCCTTGTAACGAAAGAGTGCCCATACCGCCAGACCACCGAGTGCTACCGCACCCCAAATGCCGAGGCCACCGGCAGTGATATTCAGGGCGTTCATTGGGTTGCAGCCATCACAGAAGTACTTGTCATAGTCCGTGATAACGTGATATAGGCGACCGCCGATGATACCGGCCGGGATAGCCACGATGGCCGCGTCCCAGACCACTTCACCATCACCACCTCGGGCGACATAGCGTTGGTGGGTCAGCCACAGCGCGATGATCATACCTACGATGATGCACAGGGCGTAGGCGCGGATCGGGATCGGGCCCAGCTGCCAGACACCCTGGGCCGGGGAGGGGATGTTCGCGAGGATGGTGGTCTGCACCCTCCCAGTCTGCCTGATGCTTCTCGACACCGCGAGAGGACGGGGCCGGGCGGGGCACGCCCCCGGAGGTCATGCCCCTTTACAACAGCACCATATCGGCAGTATCACCGCATCGCCCACAGGAGAGGCCCGAGCAGTGGCCAGCGTAGTCACCCTGTTCACCGCGTTTCTGCGGGACTGGCAGATCCGCCGTAACCCGTGGATCCCATGTTCCGGAGGGTGATGCGGCCCCTGCGCCGTGAGGATGGGCTCACCGCGCACAGGCGTCAATATGACTCCAGGAAGATGGCTTAATCGACTGCGGGGGCTAGAAACCGCTCAACGAAGCTGTGGGTCACAGTGAAGAAGTAGCATAATCCCGCTACCTCATATTCAACTCCTCACCATCGGAGATTAGAAGCGACCATCTACTACATCCTGGATGACATCTAATTTCCGGGATTCGCCCCTGGTTCGCCCTGAGCGCTGATGGACCAGACCACACTGAATGGGGCCTCTTCACCGTTCTCGTCAAGGCCAACCATCACCGCGGAAACCTCGACCAGTACCAACTGCGGGCGCTCTGCACTGTCCTCAGTGAGGGGATCGACGGAGCCGGGAATCTCTGCCGTAGTGGCGTCATAACTACCGTGAAGCACCTGATCGTTGGCGGCAGGATCATCGTAGATTCTCAGCAGCGCCCACTCCAGTTGATGGATTGGCTCGGGGATTTCCAGATGAAGGCTTTCGTCAGGACCGACCTCTAAGGCGGGGATATCACCCTCCGGGCATTCTGTGCCGGGGACACAAGCAAGATAGGGAAAGATCTCCATCTCTTCCTCGCCGACACTGGCGGTGATGGAGACCTCCGATGGCTGGGGACCAGGCCGATTGTTCCACCAGTTCTGCATCAGCACCGAGGCGACCACGACGATCACCACCGCAATGATCAGTGCGAGAATTCGCAGCAGAGACTTCTTCTTAGCTTCCTTACGACTGACCATAATGCCCCATCATAATTCTTGGCCACCCGCTGATGAGCATAGAGACCCGTGCCCGAGATGTAGGCATGATGTTCATAACTCCCAGGTAAGTAGGGACAGACGCTCATCTCGGGCTGCGCTGCTTGGGAGGTAAGGCTGACACTAAAGTGGGATAGGTTCACTCACAGGTCTTCCTGCCGGCCCCGTCACTGGTGAAGATCGCAGCTGCAATATTAAGGAGTACACCCACCATGGCCCTCAACGAGACCACCTACGCCACCGACCGTGTCAGGCGGGGCCTGGCGGACCAGTTCAAGGGCGGCGTCATCATGGACGTCGTCACGCCGGAGCAGGCGAGGATCGCCGAGGACGCCGGCGCCACCGCCGTCATGGCGTTGGAGCGGGTCCCGGCCGACATCCGCGCCCAGGGCGGGGTCTCACGCATGTCGGATCCGGACATGATCGACGGCATCCTCGCGGCCGTGTCCATCCCCGTCATGGCGAAGGTCCGTATCGGCCACTTCGTCGAGGCCCAGGTGCTCCAGACCCTCGGCGTCGATTTCATCGACGAGTCCGAGGTGCTCACCCCGGCCGACTACGCCCACCACATCGACAAGGCCGCCTTCGACGTCCCCTTCGTCTGCGGGGCGACGAACCTGGGGGAGGCCCTGCGCCGCATCAACGAGGGTGCGGCCATGATCCGCTCCAAGGGCGAGGCCGGCACCGGTGACGTCTCCAACGCCGTGACCCACATGCGCACCATCCGCGCCGAGATCAACCGCCTGCGCTCCATGGCCACCGACGAACTCTTCGTCGCCGCCAAGGAACTGCAGGCGCCCTATGAGCTGGTCCGGGAGGTCGCCGAGACCGGTCTGCTGCCCGTCGCCCTGCTGACCGCCGGCGGAATCTCCACCCCGGCCGACGCCGCGATGATGATGCAGCTGGGTGCCGAGGGCGTGTTCGTCGGTTCCGGCATCTTCAAGTCCGGCAACCCGGAGCAGTGCGCGAGGGCCATCGTCGAGGCCACCCGCAACTACGACGACCCGGAGACCCTCGCCCGGGTCTCCCGCGGCCTGGGCGAGGCGATGGTGGGCATCAACGTCGAGGAACTGCCGGTCCCGCACCGCCTGGCCGAGCGCGGCTGGTAGTCTCCATCGGCATCAGATCTAGTACTGAGTCCCACCACCCGCCCGTCCGACGGACAGGCGGGTTTCGGCTACCCGCGAAAGGGCACGGGTTGAGCTGCCATATCTCGATAATTGCGGACGCCCGCCTGTCGTCCAACCGGCGAGGCAAGCGACATGCGACTGCTGGGAGGGGTGGGCGATTCTCCCCGGCTAAGGGTGCCTCACTTGATCTGCCGGAACAGATCCCTTGATCTTTCCCGGCAAGTTGTGCCCAGGGTGTCTCAGTTCTTAGGAACTGAGACACCTATGTCGTCCTTAGGGCGGTCGTGGAAACGGCTTCTGGATCTGACAGGATTCGAAGGCGATTTTCTTCACGAAATCTTCACAGTTTAACTCGTCAGCCCGTTCAGCCAGGGATATACCCTCTGGGTACGGGCGGGCCGGCTGTGCGGTTCGTCTTTCGGGCCCCATTGAGCAAGCAGCAACCTATGGACCGTCACAGCAGCGCTCTTTTGAATACCCAACCGAAGAATCGGGAGAACAAAGGACAAGGACAAATCCGCTGAGTGCCAGGCCTGTTCTAGGCATCCTCCGACGGTACCTGCCGGTAATGGTGCGCCCTTGTCTAAAGGCTTTGTGGGGCCGTCCACTCGACTGAAGGAGAATCTGGCGTGTCAATGAGACAAGAAGGTCATGACAAGACGAACGGGCACCACAGTGGTGGCCACAACTCACACGGTTCCAAGACGATGTACCTCCGGTTCGCTGCCATGATCCTCACCGGGATGGTGGTCATGTACTGGACTATGTTCGCTGGCTCCTGGGAGTGGAGCCACATCCGGTGGAGCGAGAGTCGCCTGTTCATGGCCCTGACCATGGGCGGCGCCATGGGTTTGGTCATGCTCGCCTGGATGCTCAACATGTACAAGAACCCGAAAGCCAACATTACGATTGTCGTCGTCAGCGTCCTGCTGCTCGGAGGCGGGATCTTCCTGGACCGTAGCCAGGTCACTGTGGATGACACCGACTTCATGCGGGCGATGATCCCGCACCACTCACTGGCCATCACTCGCTCTGAGCGGGCCGACATCGAGGACGTGAGGGTGTGCGAGCTCGCTGTGGAGATCAGCGAGGCTCAGCGCCGCGAGATCTTCGAGATGGACTGGCTGATCGAGGACATCCAGAAAAACGGCGTGGCTGACACACCTGAAGAGGCACAAGCCCGGCCAGTGCCTGACTACGAGGAACTCGCAGAGCGCCAGTGCCCCGCTGGCTGATCCCCGCGTAAGACCGGTTAGCTGTCCACCCTCCCCCGGGATAGGTGCAGGATCCGGAAACGTGAACCCACCCCGCGTCCGCCCGGGAGCATGGTTGTCCGGTTCACCGTCAAGCCGCCGCGGTGAATCACGTCGAGCGCCGGCGGCGTGGATGTGAGCACGAGCGGTGGCGGAAGCGCCTGAGACATCCCATCCGCGTTTTCCCTGCGCATCGGCCTGGGACTGGAGTTTCGGCCTTGATCCGGGGCCGGGTACCCGATAGCTGCCAGGTGCGGAACAAGGCGTAGACTCGCCACCAGGGGCAGCCGATGCGGATGCCGTTGATCAGATCCCGAAGGGTGTAGCGCCGCGGTTGACCCTGCCGGGAAGGCGCAGGCAGCAGGGGTTCGAGTAGGACCCCCTGGGCGTCGGTGAGGTCGTGGCAGGTGTCAGCGTCTACGGTGGGGATAAGGCCTCCTGTGTCCGGCATTGTTTGTTCGCACCTTCCTCGCTACACCGGAGGCCGCCCTACTTTCCAGCCGCCACGCCGACCGCGCCCACGACTTTCGTAACAGGTCCACGTAGCTAGCAAGCAGGGACTCCCAGTTGTGCGCGTATCGCTTCCTGAATTTCTAGACACGCAGTTTCATCTCGGCGTCGGGATCCAAGTCAGCAGATGTCTCAGTCACCTCGTTGAACGCGAATATCTTCGAGGCCTGTCTCGGCGATGGTGACCTCATTATCGCCGACCTTGACCCGCAGTACGCCCGCCACCGGGCTTCCGGGGACTGTCAGGTGCGCACCGGGCACTACTCCATGATCGGCCAGGTAACGCAGCAGTTGCGGGTCCCGGTCGTCAATCTGCTCGACCGTGGCAGACTCCCCCTCACCGATCGCGGCAAGGCTGACCCCCTCCACTTTCTCGACCCGCCCCTGGGCATCAGGGATGGGGTCTCCGTGCGGGTCACGGTCAGGATGTCCCAGATAGGCGTCGATACGCGCCAGGAACCGGTCCGAGACGGCGTGTTCGAGAAGCTCCGCATCCTCGTGCACCTCATCCCACGTGTAGTCGAGCGCCCGGACCAGAAAGGTCTCCAGCAGCCGGTGGCGCCGCACCATGGCCACCGCCAGCTCGCGTCCCTTTGGGGTTAGCATGACCCCGCGGTAAGGCTCCTGTTTGACCAGCCCCTTGTTGGCCAGACGGCGGATCGCCTCGGAGGCGGTCGTTGTCTTCTGTCCCACACGAGCGGCCAGTTCCCCGAGGGGGGCGGAACCACCGGAGTATTCGGTGACGGTCCAGATCGCCTTCAAATAGTCCTGGGATCGGTCGGGCAGGTCGCTTACGTGCATGCTCCCCAGGTTATCGGACCCCGCCGGGGGTGGAACCCCGCTTGCCGAGCGGAAAGTTCATGGTTACGATTCTCGAAGATTCAATATGATGAACTTTAATGTTCATTTCTATCTAGGAGAGTTGATGTGACCCGGAGACGACACCTGCTGACCGCCACCGCCCTGTTCCCGTTGGCTGCGCTGGCGCTGACCGGTTGCGCGGTAACTGACACCACCGCCGTGGCCATGGGTGACGATGCCCTCTTCGAGGTGTACGCCACCACCGGTTACCTGGCCGACGCCGTCGCTCACCTCGCCCCCGAGGCTGAGGTGGCCACCATGGTGGGCCCGGGCGGGAACCGGCAGCTGGCCGTCGGCGAGCTGCTCCCTGAGGAGCTGCTGATGGATTGGCCCGAGACCGATGATGAGGGCAACGCGCTATTTGATCCGCATGTCTGGAATAGCCCGGAGGCCTGGTCCCCGGTCGTCGGGCAAAACGATAATGGTTGACCGGGCAGCGCAGTAAAGCTAGACCGAACGAAGTTTTTGTAACGACTGTTTGACAAGGCGTGAGATAACGAGATGAGTGCCGGAATCGCCGAGCCCAAAACCCGGGGCCGCAAGACCGCTTGGCTGCTTGGCCCTGCCTTGGTGGCGGGGGTGGCTTACCTTGATCCGGGCAATGTGGCGGTCAATATGTCAGCAGGAGCGCAGTTTGGGTACTTGCTGGTGTGGGTGATTGTTGCGGCCAATATGGCGGCGTGGCTGATCCAGTACATGTCCGCGAAGTTGGGCTTGGCCACGGGGTCGAGCATGGCTGAGCTCCTGGGGCAGCGCATCAAGAGCCGACCAGGTCGGGTCCTATACGGACTGCAGGCGCAGTTCGTGGCGATCGCCACTGATATTGCCGAGGTAATCGGCGGAGCGGTAGCCCTGTGGATCCTGTTCGACATTCCACTCGTGATGGGGGCGATCATCACGGGCTTGATCTCCACTATCTTGCTTCTGGTACAGGCTAGGCGGGACGCGAAGACCTTCGAGTTCGCGATCATCGGCCTGATGCTGGTCATCGTGGTCGGATTTTGTTACGGCCTGTTCCTGGCGCCGCCCGAACCCGGTGCTGTCCTTGAGGGGATGATTCCCCGGTTCGATGGTACTCAGTCGGTGCTGCTTGCGGCGAGCATCTTGGGGGCGACGGTTATGCCGCATGCGATCTACGCCCACTCTTCACTTGCCCGTGACCGCTTCGGAATCGATAAGATCTATCCGTTGCCGCGGCTGATTCGAGCCACTCGAGTCGATGTCACGATCGCGCTCACGATCGCAGGATCCGTCAACCTGGTGATGCTGCTCGTTGCTGCGACCGTTCTTCCCGGGGTATCGGGCACCGATACCCTTGAAGGTGCCCACGCCGCCATACAGAATGCGCTTGGAGTTACGGCCGGGTGGATGTTCGCGATCGCACTCCTGGCCTCCGGTCTCGCCTCGACAGCTGTCGGCGCTTATGCTGGGAGCGATATCATGGGCGGTCTCTTCCGCACCCGCCTGAAACTCATCACCCGGCGTCTGATCACCATCATCCCGTCCATCATCGTGCTCGCGATCGGTATCGACCCCACGTATGCCCTGGTGCTGAGTCAGGTGATCCTCTCCTTTGGGATTCCGTTCGCGCTCGTTCCTTTGGTGTGGCTGACCTCGCGAAAAAAGCTCATGGGATCCGCGGTAAATACCTGGTGGACAACGGCGATGGGCTGGCTCGTCACTGCCGGAATCATTGCACTCAACATTGCACTCATCGCGCTCGAAACAGGTGTCGTTTGAGCTCATATCGACTGCGCTTTTCATGTCTTTGCGTCCGGCAAGCAACGAATCGGAAGCGGAAGGTTGACGGTTTCCAGTCATCATTGCGACTCCTGACCAGATGAGGGATTCAGATGGTGCGCTGGGCGTGGAACAAGTCACCGGTGGGGTGGAGCGTCGCTGCTTCGAGCTGATCTGGCAAGGGTTGAGCGGCTTGGCATCCGCAGTCGAGGTTGGAGTGCCGCTCAGTTGCGGGTCGGTGTGGTTCGTCGACGCTGGCAGCGGGAGGTTGATCGACACTTTGATTAGCGGTAGATAGTTGTCGCAGGATGATCGAATAGAGATCGCCGATGGGCTCGACGCTGGCGAGCCGGTGAAGCAGATCGCCGCGCGTATCGGGAACAGCTACCAGAGCGTGGGGGGTGTCCACTAGGACGTGTTGCGAAAATCGTGGGCGCGGGGTCGGCGTGAGGGGTGGAAATGAGGGCGGCCTCCGGTGTAGCGAGGAAGGTGCGAACTCACCACGCCGGACACAGGAGGCCTTATCCCCACCGTAGACGCCCACACCCGTCACGATCTCACCGACGCCCAATGGAATCTGCTGAAACCGTTGCTACCAGCCCCTTCCCGGTGCGGCCGGCCTCGGCGCTACGGCCTGCGGGATCTGATCAACGGCATCAAACACCGCATCCGGACCGGCGTTCCCTGGCGGGATGTGCCTGACTGCTACGGGCCCTGGTGGCGGGTCTACGCCCTGTTCCGTACCTGGCAACTATCCGGTATCTGGTCGCGTATCGAGGCCGAACTCCAGTCCTGGGCCGATGGCCAGGGACACCTCGGATGGGACATCTCCGTCGACTCCACCACCGCCCGGGCGCATATCCACGCCGCCGGGGCACGGCGAGATTCCTCTGAGCGCCTCGACGGTGAACCGGACAACCATGCCCTCGGCCGGTCGAGGGGCGGGTTCTCCACCAAGATTCATCTCGCCTGTGACCAGCACCTACAAGCAGTGTCATTCACGGTGACCGCCGGACAGGCCGGCGATGCCCCGCAGCTGACCGAAGTCCTCGACCGGATCCAGGTGGCCCGCCCCGGGCCCGGTCGACCCCGCAGCCGGCCCAATCGGGTACTGGCGGACAAGGCCTACTCCTCACAGGCAAACCGGTCCTATCTGCGGTGCCGAAACATCACGACCACGATCCCGGTCAAAAAGGACCAGGCCGCCAATCGAAAGGCCAAAGGATCCGCCGGTGGACGGCCACCGACCTTCGACTCTGAGGCGTATAAGGGCCGTAACGTCGTCGAACGCTGCTTCAACGCCCTCAAACACAACCGGGCGGTGGCCACCCGCTACGACAAACTCGCCGTCCGGTTCCAGGCAGTCGTCCAGATTGCGAACATCGACCGCTGGCTCAAACGACTTTCGTAACACGTCCTAAACGGGGGTCAGGCCCATGTGTTCCAGGATAGGGCTGAACATGCCCGCCAGTTTCTCGGCGCACATGGCCGGCCACCTCATCTTGTCGCTGGTTGTTCCTGCGACGTGGGGCACGTTCCTCTGTGGTGAGCGGCGGTGGCGAGTGAGTTCGTTCGCCCGGTTCGGTTGCCGTTGTGGTTAGGAGCGGGCGAAGCGGGCGATGGCGTCGGTGACTTCCTGGAACTTCGCATCCGCCTCCTCGCCTCCCAGCTGGGCGGCGTCGCGCACACAATGCTTCATGTGGTCATCCAGCAGGCCTAGGGCAACGTTGCGCAGCGCGGAGTTGACCGCGGAGACCTGGGTGAGGATGTCGATGCAGTACTGCTCCTCGTCGACCATGCGGTGAAGACCCCGGACCTGGCCCTCGATGCGCTTGAGGCGGGCGAGGTAGCGGTCCTTGTCGTTGATATAACCGTGGGTGGGGTAGCAGGTGCCTGACGCATCGTCGGCGGGAACGGTCTGATCAGGGGTGAGGGCATCCATGATGGTCTCCTTGCTAAAAGGGGTGGGCCGGTACGTCCTGGGTCAGTGCGCAGTTCGATCAGGAGGACAGGCCCGAGGGTGTGGAACAGGGCGTGGTGACCTGGCGGCCACCACGCCCCATGACGTTATCCTGCTGGATGGTCGGCAGATATCAGCCTGCGTGGGCGTACTGGGCGGGGTTGGCGTCAAACTTCGGGCCGCAGCCGGGGCAGCAGAGCCAGTAACGCTGGCCCTCGTAGTCACGGTAGAGGCCCTTGGCTTCTGCCTCGGCCTTGATGACCGGGGTGCCGGCCATGACGGGGCATTCGGCCGTCTCGCCGATGGTGCCCTCGGCGTTTGCCGGGGTAGAGGTGAGGGTCAGGGACTCCGGAGCGGAGGTCTGGGTGTTGTCGGAGTGGCCGCAGCCGCAAGAGGGGTTAGACATGGGGTGGGTGTCCTTATCGGTAGAAGGGGATGGGGGTCAGGCGTTGGCCGGCTGCCTGGTGCCGGCCTCAGTCGTGGTCGGTGCGGGGGTTGCCGCACTGTGGCTGGATGTGAATCCGCGCAGGCGCAGGGAGTTGGAGACGACGAACACGGAGGAGAACGCCATGGCGATACCCGCGAGCATCGGGTTGAGCAGGCCTAGGGCGGCGACCGGGATGAGTGCCACATTGTAGGCAAACGCCCAGAACAGGTTGCCCTTGATGGTGCCCAGGGTGCGACGTGACAGTCGGATGGCGTCGACCGTGGAGCGCAGGTCGTTGTTCATCAGGGTGATGTCGGAGGCCTCGATGGCCACATCCGTGCCCGCGCCCATGGCCAGGCCCAGGTCGGCCTGGGCGAGCGCGGCGGCGTCGTTGACCCCGTCGCCGACCATGGCCACGCGCCGGCCGTCGTTCTGGAGCTGCTCGACGGCGCTGACCTTGTCGTCCGGCATGACCTCGGCGATCACGTGGTCCGCGTCGATGCCGACCTCCGCGGCCACCGCCTTCGCTGCGCCGGCGTTGTCTCCGGTCAGCAGCATCGGGGTCAGGCCCAGCTTCCGCAGTCCGGCGACGGCCTCGGCGGAGGTCGGCTTGACGGTGTCACGGACAGTGATCACCCCGGCGTTGCGGCCGTTGATCTGGATGACCACCGGGGTGCCTCCCAGGTCCTGGGCGTCGGTGAAGGCGGACTGCAGGGGTGCGGGCAGGTCGCCGGCAGGGCGGCCGACGGTGACGGTGTGCCCGTCGACGGTGCCGGTCACGCCCCGGCCGGCGGTGTTGGTAAAGCCGGTGACCTCGGGCAGCGCCCTGGTGCGCTCACCCTCGCGGGCGATGGCCTGGGCGATGGGGTGCTCGGAGGCGGCTTCGACGGCCGCGGCCTTGGCCAGCACGTCCTCGGCGTCGAAGCCCTCGCCGGGGGTCACCCCCGTGACGGACATGACGCCGGAGGTGACGGTGCCGGTTTTGTCCATGACAATGGTGTCGACCTTCTTGGTCGATTCCAGCACTTCCGGGCCCTTGATCAGCAGACCCAGCTGGGCACCCCGGCCGGTGCCCACGAGCAGGGCGGTCGGGGTGGCCAGGCCGAGCGCACACGGGCAGGCGATGATCAGCACGGCGACCGCGGCGGTGAACGCCGGAGCCAAGCCGTGGCCAAGGAAGACGTGGACCAACAGGGTAAGAACGGCCACGACGATGACGACGGGCACAAAGATCTGGGAGATCCGGTCGACCAGGCGCTGGACCGGGGCCTTCTTCGCCTGGGCGTCGGTGACCAGCCGGGCCATCTGCGCCAGGGTGGTCTCGGCACCGGTGCGGGTGACCTCCACCAGCAGCCGGCCCGAGGTGTTCAGGGTCGCCCCGGTGACCGTGGAGCCTGCGGTGGCCTCCACGGGCACGGACTCACCGGTGAGCATGGACTCGTCGATGGCGGAGGTACCTTCGGTGACACGGCCGTCGGTGGCGATCTTCTCACCCGGGCGGACGACGAAGACATCCCCGACCTTCAGCTGGCCCACCGGCACGCGAACCTCCGCACCGTCGCGGATGACGGCGGCGTCCTTGGCACCCATATCAAGCAGGGCGCGCAGCGCCGCGGAGGACTGGCCCTTGGCCTTGGTCTCAAACCACCGGCCCAGCAGCAGGAAGGAAATCACCACCGCGGCGGTCTCCAGGTAGATCTCGTCCATTGTGGAGTTTGTCGGCAGCAGGTGCATTTCCATCGTCACGCCCGGCATACCGGCGTTACCGATGAACAGCGCCCACAACGACCACAGGTAGGCCGCCGTTGTGCCGAGTGTGATCAGCGTGTCCATGGTGAACGCACCGTGGCGCAGGTTGACCAGGGTGGCCCTGTGGAAGGGGGCGCCGCCCCAGAAGAACACCGGGGTGGTCATCGTGAGCACGGCCCACTGCCAGTGGGTGAACTGCAATGCGGGGATCATGCTCAGTAGGACGATCGGCACGGTGAGGATCGCGGAGATGATCAGGCGCTTCTTCAGGTCAGCGGCCTCATGCTCGCGGGCCGCATCCACCTGGCCCTGTGCCCCGGAGCCCTCTGAGGCCGGCGATGCGGGGTCCCCGTCATCCCCGGTGTCTGCCGGGGTGTCGTCAGCACCGGCCATGGTGAAGGCACCGTAACCGGTGGCCTTGACGGTCTCGATGAGCTTGTCCGGGTCGACCTTGTTCGGGTCGTAGCTCACAGAAGCCGACTCGGTGGCGAAGTTGACGCTCGCCTCCGCACCATCGAGCTTGTTGAGCTTGCGTTCCACCCGCGACGAACACGAAGTGCACGTCATGCCGGTCACGCCGAGGTCGATCTGGAGCAGATCGACCGCTGGTTGCGTCTGGGTCATCAGTTATCAGTCCTCATTGAGAGCACATCGGTGTTTATTGTCTGGATTAGGCAGCATTCCCCGCCGCCCACTACCGCTAAACCTGTACCCCCTACCGGTATGGAACAAGGGCGGGTGTCCCTTGCGGGGTCGCGAATGGAGAAAGGGCCCGATCCCGCTGCCACACAATGCGGGGGGACGGGCCTTATGGGGGAGCGCTTAGGGTTTGACGGCGTAGCCGGCTTCCTTGACGGCGGCGGCGACATCCTCGTCGGTGAAGTCCTCCCCGGTAACCTCCATGCGGCCGTTGTCGACGGTAGCTTCCACAGAGTTCACGCCGGCGACCTCGCCGACCTCCTCCTCGACGGAGGCCTTGCAGTGGCCGCAGGTCATGCCTTCGACCATGTAGTTCTTGGTGACGGTTGCCATTGTGAATGTCCTTTCGCTGGGAAATGCTTTTGGAGGTGACGAAGTAGCCTCCGAGCGGGGGCGCCCCTTCGGTTAATAGCTACCCTATACCCATAGGGGGTATATATCAAGGGTGTGAGTGATCAGGGCAAGTAGGGAGGGTGCTCATGACCGCCCGGTGCCCTTCAGTGCTGCCTTGACCTCGCCCGAACGGCAGGGCGTTTGCCGAGCTCGCGTGGTGACCGGCTTTTCTGCCGGGCTTGCACTGGCCGGGGATCCGTCTCTGAGGTGGGGAGACGATAAAAGGGTGGCCGCTCGAGTCCGGCATGGGCCGATAGCACTCGAAGGGCCACCCCTGTTGGACGGTGTCTCAGGTGAGATGTCCTCGTCGGCCACAGCGGACATGCTCGGCACCCTGATCTCGCCCGGGTCGGGCCGGGATGCGGGGCAGGCGTCGCCGGCTAGTGGTCATGGGTCGGGTTAGGCCAGGGTGGCGAGCAGTTCCGCGCAGGCCTGTTCACACCGGCGGCAGGCTTCGGCGCAGACCTTGCAGTGCTCGTGCATGTCAGCGTGGCGGGCGCATTCCTCCCCGCAGGCCTGGCAGGCGGCACGGCAGGTCTCCAGGACGGAGCGGATGAGGTTGACATCCCAGCCGGTCTGCCGGGAGAGCACGCGGCCGGTGACATCACAGATGTCAGCGCAGTCGAGGTTGAGACGGATGCAGGTGGTCAGCTCCGCGACCATGTCCTCGCCCAGGCAGGCGTCGGCACAGGCGGTGCAGGTCTGGGCGCACTCGAAGCAGGCTTCGATGCATTCGGCCAGTTTGTCCTTGTCGATCTGGCCCAGGTCCTTCGGGTGTGTGTCCAGCATGGTGCGTACGTGATGAGTCATGTCGTGCTCCATTCTCGATTCGATCCGGAAAGACGGGCCAGTCGAGCCGACCGGCCCTGATCCCGACCCTAGAGGGCCACCCAACTGGAATCACGGGCTAAACCATGAAGATTTCATGAAGAAAATCACCCCACCTCCAGCGGCCGCGGTAGCTTGATGAGCGGTTCAAGTTCCTGCCCCCGCTTCCTTGAGGCTGGGTCTGTCCTATCTCGGCTGTGACCAGCTCGTTTTGGGCGTCACCTGGTGCTGTCTGTGGTGTTGGAATCCGGCCACCGGGCCTTTCTAGACGGTCACGGAAAGCTGGTAATCGCGCCCTCTGAAGGTCGAAGCGAGTGTGGTTTTCCCTGGGGGGCATGCAGGCAGGCAGGTCATCGAGGTAGAGAATCCTTGATTGAAAAGCTATTCTCATCTCGGAACGATAACGCAATGGTCACAATCCCATATAGGGAAACGACGGAAGAAGATTCAATGCGACTGAAGGCTCAGCGGGCTACCCGAGGAAAACACCGCGAGATCACCACCGTGCAGAACAAGAGGCGGGTTGCCCTCGTAGCCGTGGCTGCCGGCACGGTCTCCTCCGCCGGAATCGGCGGGGCCACCGCAGCCACCCTCCAGGCCCCGGCCCCGGCCCCGGCGTCTCCGGAAGTCGCCACTGTCGATGTCGATCTAGCCAGCACTAACACCCCACTGTCCTCGAGCGTGGATGAAGTACCGCCGCAGATCCTGGCGATCTCCGAGTTCAAACCGGTCGCCAACGTCGAGGAGCAGCTGGACAAGGCCCTCCAGTACAACGCCGAGCGGGCCGAGGCCGACCGTGCCGCCCGCGCGCCGTCGGTGGTCAAACCCGCTGAAGGTACCTTCACCTCCGGTTTCGGCATGCGCTGGGGAACCCTCCACGCCGGCCTGGACATCGCCAACGGCGTGGGCACCCCGATCCTCGCGGCGATGGGCGGCACCGTGATCGACTCCGGCCCGGCCTCCGGTTTCGGGCAGTGGATCCGCATCCAGCACGATGATGGTTCGATTGCCGTCTACGGCCACATGGAAACCCTCGACGTCACCGTCGGGGAACGCGTCACCGCTGGCCAAAAGATCGCGGGCATGGGCAACCGGGGGTTTTCCACCGGCTCTCACCTGCACTTCGAGCTTTACCCGACTGGCAGCGGGGCGGTCGACCCGTTGCCCTGGTTCGCCGAGCACGGCGTCACCTTCTAACCTTCCCGCACTCACCAGGACCGGCCCCGACACCGGAGCCGGCGGCAGTGACTGGACGTGAGGCACCCGCCTCAGACCGCAGAGACGCTTCTCACTCATCGCCGACACAGCCCAGACTTGATAGCTTCTCCAGGCAGGGCAGACCGGGGCACAGGGGAGGCAGTCCGTGCTCGTCATATATGGGGGCGGCGAGCGTCCCGCCAACGAGGAGCAGGTGCCGTAATCCACGTTTAGTGGGATGCTTCCGTAACCTGCCTTCTCCTGCGCCAGCTGACGAGGCCGGTAACCGCAGGCCATGCAAGAGCCAGCATCGCGAGAACCAACAGGGGCGTATCCCCCATGCGCGCATACGGCGTCAAACCAGTATGAAGGGGAACGGTTGCCGTCAGCAGTTCGTTCGTGCCTAGGCCACTGAGTTGTGAGACTGTGCCGTCGGGCTGGATAACTGCGGAGTACCCGGTGGGGGCAGCCTGGAGAACGGTGCGGCCAAACTCGCGGGCACGCATCCGAGATGCGGCCACTTCAATTGCAGGTACTTCCTCGGTCACAAAAGACGCGGCGTTGGTCGGTGCGAGGAGTAGCTGCCCACCATTGCGAACAGCATCGGCGACTCGGTCGGCGAAGAAGACCTCATAAGAAATGACGATCCCCAATCGTGGTGTCCCGCTGGGATCGAGCACCGCCGGTCCCTCTCCGGCAATGGCGTCGCGGGGGATGAACCGTGCGTCCTCGCTGAGTCGTTCAATCAGATTGCGCATAGGGATGTACTCGCCGAACGGCACACGATGATGCTTCTCATAGCGTCCTAACCGGGTCCCGTCCGGTCCCCACACTATGGATGCGTTCCGGAAATGTTGATCCTCGGATTCGGTAATTCCGACGACGATGTTCGTGTCGAGTTGCCTGGCCAGTTCAGCGAAAGCTGCATCAACGCGCGTCCCGTCGACTGAGCCGTCGATATTGACGACGTTTTCGGGCAGCAGAACCAGATCAGGGTCCCCGGTGATATCTTCGGCAGCCTGTAGGTGCCGACGGGTCGTATCAAACGGATCGGTATTGACCGCGCGAAGCCCGCGGGGGCCTCCACCCTGCACGAGCACGACATCAAGGCTGCCTTCTGACGTATCATCTACGATCGTTGGCGCGAACGCCGGTACCGCGAGTACCACGACCACTGCGACCACGGATGCTGCACGGGCTCGTCTCGGCCCGAAGATGACAGCGGTAACAACGGCCCCCGCAACTGCGGCCAACGCGGTCACCAGGAGAGTCCCACCCAGGGGCGCTGCAGCCATGAAAGGACCATCGGTCTGGCTGTATCCGAAAGCGGACAGCGGGAAACCGCCGAACGGGAACCGGTGCTGCACAGCCTCCAATAACACCAGGGCAGCAGGGGTGAGCAGCCACCAGCCCGACCAGCGGCTGCGAAAAGCCGCCTCGCTAGGCGATACCGCGGCAACCAGCATTAACAGTAGCGCCTGAACGACAACAACAGCAGCGTATCCGGCAGTGTTGAAGTCGGTGAGCCAGCGCAGAGCAAGAGCGTAGTGCACCACTCCGCCCAACCCACCGAGCCACAAACGGTTACGTAGTGGTTGACCTGCCAAAGCCAGCATGAACATAGTCACGCCCACCGGGAACAGCACCCACCAACCGCGTGGCGGCAGCGCCAGCCACCAGACCACCGCAGCTCCCATCATGAGCGCGGTGGGACCGGCCAATCTGCGCCAGTTATCGCCGGCTATCCCCCGGAAAAGGCGGCAGGCCGTCACGCCTGCTGCAGTACTAGCCCTCACCGGAGATCACGGCCTTCTTCGGGTTGCTGCTCAGTTGTGAATATATGCCCAATCCTTCGAGTCATGTGACAGCAACTTTCAGTACTTTCCCAGCGGATCTGGGAGTGTCGGGCAAGGCGTGGACGAATCCGGTTTTAGTTCAGGCCAGCGTAGGAGTGCAGGCCAGAGACGACCAGGTTGATGAAAAACAGGTTGAAGATCATCGTGGCCAAAGCCAGGATGTTGATCCACGCGGCCTTGTGGTCCCGCCACCCGGCGGTGGCACGCGCGTGCAGGTAGGCGGCATACAGGATCCAGGAGATAAAGGAAGCCGTTTCCTTCGGGTCCCAGCCCCAGAACCGGCCCCAGGAGGCTTCCGCCCAGATAGCACCTAAAACGATGCCCAGGCCGAGGACCGGCAGCGTGACGATGGCGGACTTGTAGGCCAGTCCGTCGATTTTCTTCGCGTTGGGAAGTGGCTTGGCCACCGCGCCGAAAAAACCCTGCTCTCCACCCTGGGGTTGCCAGATGCGCAGTAGGTAGAGCAGGGAGGCGATACCAGAGACGATCCCAATCGCCGCGCCCAGAGAGACGGTGGTGACGTGGACGGGCAGCCAGTAGGACTGCAGGGCGGGCACGACCGGGGCAGAGACTGAGTAAAGGTTGGTTCCTCCGAAGAACATCAGGATCAGGACCGGAACCAGCAGCCACGGCCACACACTGCGCCATTCGCGGTGTTGAATGACGATCGCGGCGGCGATCATCGCCAGCACGCAGATCATGGAGATGTATTCATACATATTGCCCAGCGGGAAGCGGTAGGTGGCTAGACCGCGCAGGACCACAGACATCAGGTGGATGGTCGCACCGACCCACACCAGGGCTTGGGTCATCCCGCCGAATTTGTGGGCGGAGGATTCCTTAGCCGCGAATTGTTCATCGGTGAGTGGGGCATCTGCGGCAGCATCCTCATCGGAACTGTCAGCGAGCTCAGCAGTGCTGGCGCCGGCACGCACGGCAACACGTTCGGGTTCTGCGATATGTTCGCGCAGCCGCCGGGCGTCAATGACACCCTGGATCTTCACATAGAAGATCAGTGAGAGCACCAGGGCGAGCAGGTAGATCACGAACGCGGTCTGGAAGGCGGTGTCGGAGAAGGTGGACAGAGTCTGATTAACGGGCATGAAGGGATAAGTCCTTAGAACTGAAAGCAGGTGCTACTGACTAGGGCTTGTGGCCAGAACGGGGGTGTCCTCCTCGACCTCCTCGTCGATGTCGTCCGGGTCGGGCAGCCCGAGCAGTTCACGGTGGATCTTGTCGAACTCGCCACCCCAGCCGGCCCGGTCGGTACGTGCCAGGCCGCCTATCTCTACGAGGGTGGCTGTGCCATCAGCGGTGGGGCGCAGGCGGATCCAGATACGTCGGCGCTTGATGACCAGCGAGCCGATCAGCGAGGCGAGCATGATCACGGTGGTCACCAGCACCCAGGGTTGGAACGGGTCGTGGCTGATCTGGAAGTTGGCGAATTCACTGGCCCCGTCGAAGGTGATCGTGGTGCCGTCATCGAGGGTGACCTCATCGCCTTGCTGCAGGTTGACGCGTTCGATCTTTTGCAGCTGTCCATTGGCGATCAGGGTGGGGTCGAGTTCGAAGATGGACTGTGAGCGCCCGGTGTCCAGGCCCGCATCACCGCGGTAGATGTCAATGGCCACTGCTGGATCCCGCATCGCCGGGAACGCCGAGGTCAGCAGTTGACCGTTATCCCCGGACCACTCGGCGGTGGGGGCGAACAGACCCTGGAGGGCGATCTGGTTCTGACGGCGTTCAAAGATGTCCGGGTACATGCCGGCCGGTGGGTCAAAGCGCATGGCGCCCGATGACAGGAAGAAGGTCGGATCTTCGGGTCCGAACTGGATGGTCTGGGTCCGGGTTTCCCCGTTGGGCCAGGTGACGGTGAAAGTCGGGGCGTAGCCGTGGCCCATGAGGTAGATGCGGTCCCCGGCCACCCGGAGCGGGTGGTTGACCTGCAGCTGGTAGTCGGTCCACTCGTCCTTCGGTGTGAGGATGTCCTCGCCGACCGCGTAGGAGATATTCGAGGTGAACATCTCCGCCTGCCCGTTGGGCAGGTAATCGGCGGCGAAGTCATGCGCGTCGAAGCAAAACGTGGTCAGCCCCGTGCCGTCGAAGGTCGGCCCGGCCCGGAAGGAGTCGAAGTTGGCGGTGGAGGTGTTGCAGAACTCGGTGCTCTGCTCGATCGGTGGGGTCTCGTAGTTGCCGGATTCGGTGACGATGATGACCATGCCCTCGTAGTAGACCATCCGCCCGGCCGCGATCGTGACGAGCATGCCCACCAGCGACAGATGGAAGATCAGGTTGGCCCACTCGCGGGTGTAGCCGCGCTCGGCCGCCAGGGAGAACACCCCGGCCCGGTCCTGGTTGGGGGTGTAGGCGGCGACCTTCCACCGCTTGAGCAGCCCACGGGCGTCGGCACTCACCTGGGACAGCGGCTTGTCGACGGTGCCCGTGGCGTGTAGCGGCAGCCGCTCCAGGCGTTTCGGGGCACGCGTCGGCGGGGTTTTCATCGCCTTGTAGTGATCCCAGGACCGGGGCACGATGCAGCCGATCAGGGAGAGGGTCAGCAGCATGAAAATGGCGTTGAACCAGGTGGATTCGAAAACATCGAACAGCTGGAGTTGATCGTAGAACTCCGCGATCCGGCCGTTGTCGGCGATGTAGTCGGCGACATTGCCCTCATTGAGGCTGCGCTGGGGCAACACGGTACCGGGGATCGCGGCGATCGCGAGGACGAACAGCAGCACCAGCGCGGTGCGCATGCTCGTCAGCCAGCGCCAGGCCTTCTTCGGATACGTCCACAGGGTGCGCATCAGGGTGGTCATAGGTGTTCCTTATTCCAGGCCGCAGCCAGGACCGGATGGTGCCGCGGGGTGGGGGATTGCAGTCGTGGTCACCGGTGGGATGACCGGTCAGGGGTTAGATCAAGGTGGCGCCGTATTCCACGGTCCACTGGCGCACCCAGTTGATGAAGTACGCCCACGCTCCACTGGCCAGGGCGATACCGACGGCGACCATGAGTATCCCGCCGACCATCTGGATTTTGCGGGAATGCTGTCGCAGCCAGCCGATCGTGCGCATCGCACGCGCCGAGCCAAAGGCCATGAGCAAAAACGGCAGACCGAGCCCCAGGCAGTAGCCGATGATGAGGATGACCCCGCGCATGGCGGTCATGCCCTCGGTGCCGGCGGACACGGAGATGATCGCGGCCAGGGTCGGTCCCAGGCACGGGGTCCAGCCCAGGGCGAACACCCCGCCGAGTAGCGGGGCGCCCAGCCAGGTCGACCACTTCTTCGGCGCCATCCGGGTATCACGTTGCAGGGCAGGCACCATCCCCATAAACGCCAGGCCCATGAGGATGGTGATCACCCCGCCGATGCGCATGAGGGTCTCGGCGTTGAGGGTCAGCAGGCTGATCGTCCCGAAGACGGTGACCGTGGCGAGCACGAAGATGACCGTGAAACCGAGGATAAACAGAGCCGCTGCACCCGCTACGGCCCACTGGCGTTTGACCACGACCGGGCCGCGTTGAGCGTCGTAGTCGACCTCACCACCGACCACACTGGCCAGATAGGACATGTAGCCAGGCACCAGCGGCACCACGCACGGGGAGGCAAACGAGACCAGGCCGGCGGCCGCGGCGGCGAGGATGCCGATCAGCAGCGGTCCGGTGGCGGCGGCGTCAGCGAATTGCTGACCGATCGCCAGCTGGGCCATCACATCAACGGTCATGGTGCTGGTGCCTCCTGGGCCAGGGGCAGGGCGACGTCGAGGATGTCGTCGGCGTCGACCTCCCGGAGGAAGACCGCCGCCGGGCGGTGTTCCCGGTCCAGGACGATCGTGGTGGGGATGACCGAGGTCGGCACCCCGCCCAGGGCCGCGGCGGTGCGAAACGGCGGGTCGTAGATCGATGGGTAGGTCACGCCGTTGTCGAGTTTGAAGTCCTGGGCGATGGTGGGGTTGTAGTCACGGACGTTGATGCCCAGCACGGTGCCGCCGAGGGGCTCGAGAGTCTCCTGAGCGATCTGCAGGTCATCGACCTCGGCGCGGCAGGGTGCGCACCACTGGCCCCAGGCGTTGAGGACGACGACCTCGCCGTCAAAGTCGGAGAGGCTGATTTCCTTGCCTTCGTCCATCAGGGAGGGGCCGGAGAAATCCGGCAGCGGGGCACGCTGGTCTTCGTCGTAGAAGATCTCGGTCTGGCCGCCGGGGGAGTGAAACTGGAAGGTGCCCCCGACGGCCACGGCGTTTCGGGCACCGTCGCCTGAGGAACAGGCCGTCAGGGTCACGGTGGTGAGCACCGCGGCAACCGCGATGGCGGCCCTGCGGGGTGTGCTCGACATGGATTAGATCTCCTTATTCCGGGACGGTGGGGAAGAGACCGGTGTTCTGGTTATCCCGGAGAACCAGAACGTCACCGAAGCAGGTCCTACTGCTGCCCGGTGGAAGGTCTGCAGCGACCCGGCCCACCCCAGCGACCGACCATGCTGTGGGGTTATGCGTACCGCAGGGAACTCATCATCCCGGTTTCCTGGTGATAAGCGTTGTGGCAGTGAAACGCCCACTCACCGGGGTTATCGGCGATCAAGTCCGCGTCCACCGTTTCGCCGGGGAGAATGAGGACAGTGTCCTTGCGCAGGCCGCTACTTCCGGGAAGAGCCCAGGTATGCCCGTGCAGGTGCATCGGATGGGGCATGGCCGTGGGGTTGTGCATCCGCATCCGCAGGCGTTGGCCTTCTTGGACTGTGCCCGGGGAATCAGCACCGTCGATGCGCAGTCCCCACTGGTAGGGCATCATCTGGCCGGTCAATTCGACCTCTGTTTCCTTATCCACGTCACCGGCTGGGAGCAGGGCTCGTTCCGCCGGCTCAAAGGACGTCAAGAAGGTACCGGGGGCAGTGAGTTCGGGGAAGGTAGTCTCTGGTGCGGGGGTCTGGCCCGCGGCGGTCCGGATGACGGCAAACGCCCGGTCGTCCTTGCCGGCGGCCAGGGCGGTCAGGGGAAAGACACCATCACCGAGTACCACCTCCACGTCGACGCGCTCACCCATCGAGAGGTAGAACGACTCGATGTCGTGGGGACGGACCGGGAAACCGTCGACGTGGGTGACGGTCATGCGGTGGCCACCGAGAGCCACCTTGAAGATGGTGTCAGCGCCCGCGTTGATGAACCTCAGGCGGGCTTTATCCCCCGGTCGGGCATTAAACGTTCGGTGCGCCCGGGGAATGCGTCCGTTGATGAGGTAGTGCGGATACATGACATCACCGGCATCTCCGCCCAGAGCCGGATCGGGCGTGCCGTGGGCCATCATGCCCCCCTCACCACCCATATCCATCCCGCCGTGGCCACCCATGTCCATGTTTCCGTGTCCGCCCATGTCCATCCCCGTCAGCATGGTCAGCTGGTTCTCGGGGCTGCTGCCGTCGATGCCGTCCAGCCAGTCGTCGAGCACGATGGTCCATTCAACATCCTGGTCGTCGGCGTCGTCCGGGTCGCGGACGATCAGAGGGGCGTGCAGACCACGATCGAGTTGGAGACCGCTGTGGGAGTGGTAGAAGTAGGTGCCTCCATGGGGGGTTTCGAACACATAGGAGAACGACTGACCAGGCTCAATGGGAGGCTGGGTCATTCCTGGTACCCCGTCGGCGGCAACATGCAGGGCAATCCCGTGCCAGTGGATGGAGGTGGCCTCGGGCAGTTCATTGGTGATGTCGACCTGGAGGACGTCCCCGGCAGTGGTTTCGATGGCGGGCTCACCGGTCTCGGCGCTGTACCCCCAGGTTTTCGCCTCGATGCCGCCGATATCGATCGACATGGGTCGGGCGGTCAGTTTCTTGCGGACGGAAGGCGCGGGAAGATTCGGGGGAGTCGGGTAGGAGGATGACGACGAGGAGGACGCGGCAGGGGCCGAGGTGCTGTTGCCCTGTCCGCAGGCGGCCAGTGCGCCGGTGCCAGCGAGTACGAGACCGCCGAGAAGAAACTGTCGCCGGGAAAAGCTGTTGGTCATGGTTCAACCGTCCTTGGTGCAGGTCTGAGTGACAAAGGGGAAAGGCGCAGGTGGAGCCCACTGCTGAGGCATCAGGTCAGGCGCAGGTCGGTGACGCAGGTGGCGCCGTCGTCGGTGGTGGAGAAGTCGGTGACACCGGTGCGCCCCTGGTGGGTGATCTCGATGGTGCCGGTGGCATCATCGGGGATCCAGAAGCCGACAAACCCGTTGTCGAAGGTGGTGGTCTGCTCATCGATCAGGACCTCCCCGGTGGTCTCATCGGTGATCGTGACCTCGACGTCCTCGTTGTTAAGCTCGCCCAGACAGGTGGTCAGACTGTGGTAGAAGCAGTCATGGGTCTGGGTCACATACGGCGCAATCGAGACGTAACTTAAGCCCTGGGGCAGGTCGAGAACCTCTTCCTGGTTATCGTCGGAGAGCACCAGCTCATCGGTGCGCACCGAGGCGATCAGGTCGGTGGGACGGTCGGTGACCGCCTCCTGGTCGAGGTGGTCGATAATCTCCCGGGCGTCCATCGCGGCCAGGCCGTGAGTGGTCAAAAACTTCTGCTGGCTCACCTCCGCGGTGGCGGTGGGGTCAGAGTCGGCTGCCGAGCACCCGGTGAGGGTCAGGGCAAGGGCGGCGGTGGCGATCGCTACTCGTTTCACGTCAATCTCCTTGGGTCGTGATAAGACCGTGGTAGGACACCGCCCGAGGAGGTGGTGCTCTACCTTTCTCTAGCACGCCCGCCCGCTAGTCAGGAAATAAAAAAGCCCTGTTCACGGACTTAAATGCGGTGAAAAGGGGGTTGAGTCGGTGGGCTGGATCACCACCAATACAGCACACCGCACGGGTGGATGATGCCCTTTTACCCGGCCCGGGTACCGGGGTCAGGGACACGAAACCACTGGTAACACCTCCCGCGCCGACGGAGGGAAGGGCGCGGGTCTTGTCCCCGGTGGAGCGGATGGAAGGAGATGTCCGGTGGGTGATTGTTGAAGATTTGACGAAGATTTCCCTGTCGGGCGCCCACCGAGGGTGGTATCACCCCGGGCCGGGGCGATACTGGGACCCATGACTGACCGCACACCGACCATCGACACGCCCCGGGGGCGGGTGCTGGTCGTCGACGATGAACAACCCCTGGCGCAGATGGTGGCCACCTACCTCGCCCGGGCCGGATTCGACACCGCCCAAGCCCACACCGGACTGCAGGCCGTCGATGACGCCCGCCGGTGGAAGCCCGACGTCATCGTGCTGGATCTGGGGCTGCCGGGCCTCGACGGGCTGGAGGTCTGTCGGCGGATCCGTGCGTTTTCCGACTGCTACATCCTCATGCTCACCGCCCGTGGCAGCGAGGACGACAAGATCACCGGGTTGACCATCGGGGCCGATGACTACATCACCAAACCGTTTGGCATCCGAGAGCTGGTCACCCGGGTCAGAGCGGTGCTGCGCCGCCCCCGCCTGACCCCAAGTGCTCACCCCGCCACCCCGCTGGCGGTCGGAGAGCTAGTCGTCAACCCGACCGCCCACGAGGTCCGGATCAAGGGCGTTCTCGTGGACCTAACGCGCACCGAGTTCGAGCTGTTGCTTGCCCTGGCCCTTCGCCCAGGACAGGCCCTGACCCGCCAGGAGCTGGTCACCGAGGTGTGGGACACCACCTGGGTCGGGGATGAACGCATCGTCGATGTCCACATCGGCAACCTGCGCCGCAAACTCGGCACCGATTCCCACGGTCAGGGGTTTATCGACACCGTCCGCGGGGTCGGCTACCGGATGGGGCGGGCATGAGAACCGACACCGGCCTGACCACCCGCTTCCTGGCTGCCCAGGTGTTGGTCGTGGCCATTAGCCTGCTCGTGGCGGCCGCCGTGGCCACGATGGTGGGCCCGACGCTGTTCCACGACCACATGTTAATGACCGGCCGGGACGACCCCTCGCTGGAGCTGTTCCACGCCGAGCAGGCCTACCGGGACGCCAACCTCATCACCCTGACCGTTGCCGTGCCGACGGCCTTGATCTGCGCGGTGATCGCCAGCCTGTGGCTGTCTCGCCGGCTGCGCACCCCCCTGCAGAGCCTGACGCGCGCGGCCACCACCGTCGCCGGCGGCAACTACCGGGTGCGCGTCCCCGCGGGGGACGCCGGTCCGGAGGTGACCACCCTGGCACGCGCCTTCAACATCATGGCCGACCGGCTGGAACACACCGAGGATCTGCGCCGCCAGATGCTCTCGGACCTGGCCCATGAGATGAGCACCCCGGTCTCCGTGCTCGCCGTCTACCTCGACGGACTCCAGGACGGTGTCGTCGACTGGAACCTCGCCACCCACACGGTCATGGCCGACCAACTGACCCGCCTGACCCGCCTGATCGAGGACATCGACGATGTCTCCCGAGCCCAGGAAAACCGCATCGACCTGGCCCTGGCCGAAGAAGACCTCGGCGAACTGCTCCACGCCGCAGCCGCCGCCGCGGCGGAAGCCTACGCCGACAAAGGGGTCGGTCTGCAGGTCGAGGCCGCCACCGCCACCGCCCGGATCATCGTCGACCGGCAACGCTTCGGCCAGGTCATGGGCAACCTGCTGACCAATGCCCTGCGCCACACCCCACCCGGGGGACAGGTCCGCATCAGCGCGGCCCAACAGGGCTCCGACACCGTCCTCATCGACGTCGCCGACACCGGCGACGGCATGACGACCGAGCAGCTGAGCCACATCTTCGAACGCTTCTACCGAGGGGATACCGCCCGTAACCGCGACACCGGCGGCGCCGGCATAGGACTGACCATCTCGCGTGCGCTGGTCGAGGCCCACGGCGGAACCTTGACCGCCACCTCACCCGGGCCCGGGGCGGGGTCCGTGTTCACCCTCCGCCTTCCCTTGGCCCCCACGGAGCCCACCTGATGCATAACGATCCCCCCACACCCCACCTTCCCCTCCCGAGTACCACCACAACCCTCACAACCGGGGCACCGATCCCCATCACCCCATGACAGATACCCCATACGGGTATATCATGAGGGGCGATAACCCACCCGATCCCACCGACCCACAGGAGCGCTTTCGATGACCACCCCGACTCCCCGCTTGCTACCACTGGCCTCCGACGGCTGTGGGTGCTGCGCGCCCTCTACACCGTCTGCGACCGCCTCCGCCCCGGAGGCGACCACCGTCGACGCCACACCTGACCCACTGGTCACTTACCCCGTGACGGGCCTGACCTGCGGGCACTGCACAGGCAGCGTCACCGCAGCAGTCAGTGCCCTGCCGCAGGTCACCGATGTCCACGTTGAGCTGGTGGCCGGCGGTGTCTCCACCCTCACCGTCACCGGTGCCGTGCCCCCGGAGACGGTGCGCCAGGCCGTCGGGGACGCCGGTTACACGATCATTGATTCCTGACTGACCCACCCCTGACCCCGCCCCGCTATCCGGGGGCGGGAACGGAAGGAACGCCCATGCCCCACCCCCACCACCCTGACCACGGCGACCACCACACCCCGGAGCCACCCGGCGATGAGCACCATGCGGATGCCGACACCCACGGCCAGGCCATGCCGCAGGATCATCCGCATTCCGCGGTCGATGAGGACCATCACGTCCACACCCACGGCGAGCATGCCGGCCACAGCACCGCCATGTTCCGACAGCGCTTCTGGTGGTCGCTGATTCTGTCCATCCCGGTCGTTGCCTTCAGCCCCATGGTCGCCGACCTGCTGGGTTACTCCATCCCGGACTTCCCCGGGGTGGAGTGGATTGCCCCGGTCCTGGGCACCGTGATCTTCGTCTACGGTGGCACCCCGTTCCTCAAGGGCGGATGGACTGAGCTGACATCGCGCCAGCCGGGCATGATGCTGTTGATCGCCATGGCGATTACCGTCGCATTCGTTGCCTCCTGGGTGACCACCCTCGGGATTGGTGGTTTCCACCTGGATTTCTGGTGGGAGCTGGCCCTGCTGGTGACCATCATGCTGCTGGGTCACTGGCTGGAGATGCGCGCCCTGGGGGCGGCCTCCTCGGCCCTGGATGCCCTGGCAGCCCTGCTGCCGGATGAGGCCGAGAAGATCGTCGACGGGCAGGCCCGCACCGTGCCCGTCACCGAACTGGCCGTCGATGACGTCGTGCTCGTCCGAGCCGGCGCCCGCGTCCCGGCCGACGGGACGATCATCGACGGATCCGCCGAATTCGATGAGGCCATGATCACCGGGGAATCCCGGCCCGTTTTCCGGGATACCGGCGAGCAAGTGGTGGCCGGGACGGTGGCCACCGACAACACCGTCCGCGTCCGCGTTGAGGCCACCGGCGGGGACACGGCCCTGGCCGGTATCCAGCGCATGGTCGCGGACGCCCAGGAGTCTTCTTCCCGCGCTCAGGCGCTCGCCGACCGGGCGGCGGCCTGGTTGTTCTGGTTCGCGCTGATCTCCGCCCTGATCACCGCGGTGGTCTGGGCGATCATCGGCAGCCCGGATGATGCCGTGGTACGCACCGTGACCGTGCTGGTTATCGCCTGCCCGCATGCCCTGGGCCTGGCCATCCCGCTGGTCATCGCGATCTCCACCGAGCGGGCCGCGAAGTCCGGGGTGCTGATCAAAAACCGCATGGCCCTGGAGCGGATGCGCACCATTGACGTGGTGCTGTTCGACAAGACCGGCACCCTGACCGAAGGCGCGCACGCCGTCACCGACATCGCCGCCGTTCCCGGCACCACAGAGGGCCAGCTGCTGGCCCTGGCCGCTGCCGCCGAAGCCGACAGCGAACACCCCGTGGCCCGGGCGATCGTCACCGCCGCCACCGAGCACCCGGAGGCCTCCCGTCTCGGACTGCGCGGCACCGATTTCACCGCCGCCACCGGCCGCGGCGTCCGCGCCACTGTCAACGACGCCGAAATCCTCGTCGGCGGACCCAACATGCTGCGCGAACTCGACCTCACCACACCGGGCGAGATCACCGACACCACCCGCTCCTGGACCGAGCGTGGGGCCGGCGTGCTGCATATCGTCCGTGACGGCCAGATCATCGGTGCCGTGGCGGTCGAGGACAAGGTCCGCCCTGAATCCCGCGCGGCTGTAAAGGCCCTGCAGGACCGCGGGGTCAAGGTCGCGATGATCACCGGCGACGCCCGTCAGGTCGCCCACGCCGTCGGCAAGGATCTGGGGATTGACGAGGTCTTCGCCGAGGTGCTGCCCCAGGACAAGGACACCAAGGTCACGCAGCTGCAGGACCGTGGCCTGAGCGTGGCCATGGTCGGCGACGGCGTCAACGACGCCCCGGCCCTGGCCCGCGCCGAGGTCGGCATCGCCATTGGTGCCGGCACGGATGTGGCCATGGAATCCGCCGGGGTGGTGCTGGCCAGTGACGACCCCCGGGCGGTGCTGTCGATGATGGAACTCTCGCGGGCCAGCTACCGCAAGATGGTCCAGAACCTCATCTGGGCATCCGGCTACAACATCGTGGCCGTTCCCCTGGCCGCCGGTGTGCTCGCCCCCATCGGGTTCGTGCTCTCCCCGGCCGTCGGGGCGGTGTTGATGTCCCTGTCGACCATCGTGGTCGCCCTCAACGCCCAGCTGCTGCGCCGCATTGACCTGGAGCCGACTCACCTGGCCCCGACCGGCCGACAGGAGGAACAGACCACCCCAGCATCAACAGCAGCCACTGTCCACTGATCCTGAATCATTCACCAACTCCTTTGTATATGACCCTGAAAGGCACCATCATGAAGCGCACTATCACTCTCGCCGCCCTCGCCCTGACCTCTACTCTGGCCCTGGCCGCCTGCGGCGAGGCCACCGAGCCCGAGCCCGAGACCACCGACACCACCACCTCGGCCACTAACACCGAGACCACCACCGCTGAGACGACCGCGACCGCCACGGCGACGACGACTGAGGCGGACGGAGAGATTTCCGCCGAGCACAACAACGCGGACATCATGTTCGCGCAGATGATGATCCCCCATCACCAGCAGGCCGTGGAGATGAGCGAGATGCTCCTGACCAAGGAGGACATCCCGACCGAGGTCGCCGACTTCGCCCAGGGCGTGATCGACGCCCAGGGCCCGGAGATCGACCGGATGAACGCCATGCTCGAGGCCTGGGGACAGCAGCCGGTCACCGGATCCTCTGGCATGGGCGGGATGGATCACGGCGACATGAGCGGGATGAGCGGGATGATGACCGAGGAGGACATGGCAGCCCTGGAGAACGCCCAGGGCACCGAGGCCGCCCGCCTCTACCTCGAGCAGATGACCGCCCACCACGAAGGTGCCGTCGACATGGCCCGCGATGAGGTCAACGATGGCCAGAACCCACAGGCCGCTGCCCTGGCCGAGCAGGTCATTGAAGACCAGGAGGCCGAGATCGCCGAAATGGAGCAGATGCTCCAGAACCTCTAACCAGTCTCCCTTTTTAACCAGATCATCACCCGGGGGCTGCTGCAGCTGTGCGGTGGCCTTCCTTGCACGCCCAGAGTCCACCGCCAGAAATGAGAACTTTGCGACCATGACGAACGACCAGACCGTGCTGCCGAGTTTTGCCCGCCAGCGGCCTTTCGCCCTCATCCTGCTGGTCACTGGCGTGATCGGCTGGGTCGCCTCCGGCATTCTGGTGCTCGAGCGCCTGGCCCTCTACGAGGACGCCGAGCACGTCACCACCTGCGACCTCAACGCCCTGGTCTCCTGCGGAAAGGTGATGGGCACCTGGCAGTCCGAACTGTTTGGCTTCCCCAACCCGTTGATCGGGATTGTCGCCTTCGCCGTGGTCATCACCACCGCGATGGCCATGCTGTCCGGGGCCCGGCTCGGCGACTGGTACTGGGCCGGCCTGCAGGCCGGAGTGACCGTCGGTCTGCTGTTTATCATCTGGCTGTGGTACCAGGCCCTGTTCGTCATCCACATCTTGTGCCTGTACTGCATGGTGGTGTGGGCGATGATGATCCCGCTGTTCATCCTGCTGACCGTGCGCAACCTCGCCCACGGGCTTTTCCCCGCCTCCCCTGCCGTGGTGCGGTTTGCCTCCCAGTGGGCCGGCACCCTGATCGCCGTGGTCTACGTCGCCGTCGCCGTCTCGGTGTTCCTCAGCTTCTCCTCCGACTTCACTAGCCTCTAGCCGTGACGAGCTGTCGGTTCCTTCTCCGCGACTGTGTCGAGAGACCGGGTGTCGGTGGTAAACGACACCACCCCCCGGTCAGAGAGCGTGCGCACCACGATGCCGACCGCATCCTGAGCGAGGGGAGCCAAGGACAACCACCCTTGGCATGGGTGGCTGCGCCTGACACAAGGGGTGTGTTCTCGCGCTCGACCCCGCTCCGCCGATGGGGCTTTTAGAGGCGTCAGAACAGCGGGGTGGTGGCCTCGTCCTCGACCGCGTCTCGTTCGGCCTTCTCGTGGGTGGCGATGAGTTGGTTGAGCCGGCGGATAGACAGCCCGGTGGTCTCCGACAGCGTGGTCAGGGTCATGCCGAGCTCGCGTAACCGGACGATCTGGTGGCCGGCGTGTGCTTCGTGCTCGGTGATCGTATCGAGGTGCTCACCGAGCTTGAGCAACACTGCCCCTTGGGCCTCGGCGGTACGGCGCTGCCGCTCGAGGAATACCCGCTGCCGCTGACGGGCTTCCAGGCTGATGCGTCCTCTCCTCGCCATTGGCTTACTTACTCCTTGATGAGGCGGTGGACTGGATACTCGGCTGCCTGCGTCTCGGCGGCGTACCCGTCGAGGAGAGTGACGAGGGTGGGCATGTCTGCGCCGTCGAGACGGTCGAACCAGTAGCCGAAGCCCTCGCGTGCGTCTGCACCAGAGCCTGTTCCCCGGACGACAACACCCCATCGTCAGCCGCCTTGGCCACCTGTGCCCAGCCTGTGGTGCCGAGGATGCGCAGCAGCCTCTGGTCGTGATTGAGGGCGCGGATGAGGGGAGCGGACAGCACGGCAGGCACCTTTCTTACAAGCCGGGGAAGGGCGTTGTGCTTCCCACCCTAAAGCCTCGGGCAGACACGAACAGATGGGCACTGTTCGACCGCGTTCGAACACCCCTCAGTGACGGCCACCCAGATGGCCAGAAGGACAGCGATACCTTCCGCTGCTTCGCCCCGAGGGGCACCACCTCCCAGGGTCATCCCCAGCCCACCCGACTACTGATGCTGACGGCCACGACCGCAGACAAGCACCAGGAGGCGTCGAGGCGACGCCTCGATCAGCGCGCCTCCTCGCGGTAACACCCACTCCCCCATCGCCTCGCCTGCCTGACGGGCGTGCAGACCACCGACGGCGCACTCACCTTCCTTGCTCCCTCACCTCGGCCACCGGTCATGCGGTCATCACCCATCGCCGAGTCCCGTCATCGATCAGTGGCTACCGAAGGACATATCTGCGCACGCGCATGCTCCCCTCGCATCACGCCGCGTTCGCTATCTGCCCGTCCCATCGCCGAATTCCGGTCGACGCGCGACCGCGAAATGAGATCAATACACCTTTGGCAGATAATCTGACTTTCGGTTTTCCCAGTTCACACCCGCCCACAAGAAGTTGCCGAAGCACGCACCAGCTTCTGTTCCTAGACTCGGAAAGTATGTTGTCGATGCGGGTGGTCCACGCCGGGGATGGCTACGCCTATCTCCTCGGCTCGGTCGCCTCCCACGACGATATGACCCAGCCCGATCTAGCACTCGCGGACTACTACCAGGCGACCGGAACCCCACCAGGACGGTGGTTCGGCAGTGGCATAACCGGGCTCGGCGAGACCTCCGTCAGCGTCGACGGAGTCGTCAATGAGGCGCAGATGGGCGCGCTCTACGGCGAGGGCTTGCATCCGGATGCGGATGCGCGGATGGCCGCCGGCGAGCCGCTGGCGGACGTGAAGTTGGGGCGGGCGTATGCGACCTATACCAACGGCGTCGAGGTCCTCAAGGCTGTCTCGAAGACGGAGAAACAAGAACGTCAACGCCTCGGTCGGCGGCTCACGACGGAGGAGAGAAACGAGCTCGCACTGTCGGTGGCGCGTCCGTTTCATGCCTCGGAGACGGGCTTCGAGCACGCCGATGCCCGCGTAGTTTTGGCTTGGCTCAACACGCAGAAGCACTCGGTGCGGCAGCCGGCGGCGGGGATGGATCTGACGTTTTCACCGACGAAATCCGTCTCGCTGCTCTGGGCGCT
This sequence comes from Corynebacterium halotolerans YIM 70093 = DSM 44683, assembly GCF_000341345.1. Lineage (NCBI taxonomy): Bacteria > Bacillati > Actinomycetota > Actinomycetes > Mycobacteriales > Corynebacteriaceae > Corynebacterium > Corynebacterium halotolerans. Next base: position 82,614 of record NC_020303.1, read on the forward strand.
CGGCGACGAGGAGACTCGCCAGGCGATCGAGAAAATCCACCGGGAGGCAGTCGCTGATTCCCTCGTGTGGGTCGAAGACAATGTGCTCTTCACGCGCACCGGGGAGCGCGGGGAGAGACAGGTTCGGGCCCGGGGAATGATCGCGGCGACGTTTATCCACTACGACACTCGGGCCGGGGATCCGGACCTGCACACCCACTGTCTGATCGCCAACAAAGTCCAAACACGAGAAGACGAACTGAGCCCTGAGGATGCCGCGAAGTGGCGGGCCCTCGACACTCGGTTCCTGCACAAAAACTCCGCCCGCATCGGCCAGCGCTACCAGGACATGATGGTCCACCGCCTCTCCACGGAACTCGGACTCGAGTTCTACGAACGCACCACCGAGGAGAACAAAGCACCCGTGTGGGAGGTCCGAGGCATCGATGAGGACCTCATTGCGGCCTCCTCCAAACGCCGCGCTCAGGCGCAACCGGTCTACGAAGAATACGCCCGCACCTACCGGGAGACGCATGGTCATGCGCCTTCGGATCGGGCGGCCTACGAGCTGTGGCAGCAAGCCATCCTGGATACCCGCGATGCGAAGAAACCCGCCCGATCTCTGGCCGAGCATCGCCGCGAGTGGGCCCAGGAATACGGCATTCAGAACCTCTCCGCCCGAGCACTCGGGGAGGCCGCCCGGGCCGACGGACACACCCGACCCGCTTTCCCCGCCTATGGCACCGACCACCGCGAGGAAGCGCTCAAGGAGTTGGCCCGCCAGGCGGTGGACGACACCCGCAAGCGCCGCGCGAGCTTTGCCCACCGGCATCTGGACACCTCGATTTCCATGCGCCTGAACGCCTGGAGGTTCGCGAATGAGACGGAGGCTGCGGCCATCCGGCACCAGGTGCACGCCGTGGCGCTGCGGGAGTTCGTCACCACCCTCAACTCAACCGAACCGCTCGCCCTCCCCGGAGCGTTGGTGCAGCACGGCCGGGCGATCGACCTCGAATCCGAAGCAGAAGTCCTCACCGCCAACGCCACGCTGCTCGAGGAGCAGACCGTGCTCGAGGCGATCAACCAACCCACCGCGTATCTCGTCACCCGCCAGGCCGTCGACGACGCCCTTGACCGCCACCAGAACACCGCCGGGTTTGCGCTGAACACCGGGCAGGAGGCACTGGTGCGCCACCTCACCGAGACCGGCGCCATGCTCAGTGCCGGTGTCGGCCCGGCTGGCACGGGCAAGACCGCCTCGATGGCCGTCGTCGCCGACCTCTGGCGCGGAGAAGGCCACCAGGTCCATGCCCTGGCCCCCTCAGCCCGGGCCGCGCAGCAACTCGGCGACGACATCGGTGAAAAAGCCCGGACGCTGGCCTCACTGACCTACCGCTGGCGCGGGGAACTGCCCGGCATCCCCGCCCACGACGCGCAAGCCCTCGGCGTCTCCATCACGCCCGGGGACATGCTCCTGGTCGATGAAGCGGGCATGGCCACCACCGCGGATCTTGCAGCCCTGACCGAAATCGCCCAAGCGACCGGGGCTATCGTGCGTCTGGTGGGTGATCCGCATCAGCTGGATGCCGTGGAGACCGGTGGGCTGTTGCGCACCATCGTCAAACACGACCACTCGACAGAACTCGACCAGGTCATGCGCGTCGGCGACGACACCGCCCAAGCCGACGCGGGTCTCAAGATCCGCCACGGCGACACGACCGGGCTCGATCTCTACGCGCAGCGGGGGTGGATCCACGGCGGTAACCGCGAGGATCAGATCCTGACCGCCACGACCGCCTACCTGCAGGACATCGACGCCGGCAGGAGCTCGATTCTCATCGCCTCGACCAACAAGGATGTGGCCGCAGCTAACCAGCTCATCCGCACCCACCGGATGACCACCGGCGACGTCCAGACGGACGGGCCCGCCGTAGCCCTCGGCGGCAGCGAGCAGGCCAGCATCGGCGATACCATCCTGACCAGGCGCAACACGATGATCAACAACACCCGGATCCTCAACGGCCAGCAATTCACTGTGACCGCCATCCACGACGACGGCTCGGCCATCGTCCAGGGCACCGAGCGCCCCACCCCGCTTATCCTGCCCGCCGACTACCTCGCCAGCCATGCCCAACTCGGCTATGCCGCCACCGTCCACCGCGCCCAAGGCGTCACCGTGGATACCACCCACGCCGTGGTGGGTCCGGAGACCGACCGACGGGGCCTTTACGTCGCCCTGACCCGCGGAAAGAAGGAAAACCACGCGTATGTCGCCACCGACACCCCCGTCGACCTCGACGGTGAGGACGCGCACCGCCACATGTCCGGCGAGAACACCGCCGAGCCCACCCCGCTCGAGGTGCTCACGGGGATCATCGGCCGGGACACTGGCCACCGCAGCGCCACCGACCTTCGGGCAGAACTCAACGCCCAGGCCACCTCTGACGAACGCATCGCGGGCCTCTATGCCTCGGCCTGCGACCAGCTGACCACCACCTGGCGCCGCGACACGGTCGAACCCCACCTTCGCCGCGTCCTCGACCAGTTGCCCATGGGGCTGACTGCGGAGGTGGATGAGGACCGGGCGGTCGAACGCATCGCCACCACCGCTGTCCGCCTGTCGAAGGTCGGCATCGACTACCGCGACCACCTCCACCACTCCACCACCGATTTGGAGGGAGCGAAGGATGTCGGGGCGGTCATCGCCCACCGACTCGCCGGCCATCTACCCGAGCACTCCCCCACCCGACCCCAGCTCCCACCCGTCGGGGCCTACACCGACCTCGAGTTGCACCAGTGGGCCCGCGAGACCGCCTCGATGTTGGACACCCCGACCCCGGCGAAGCCGGTGGAACAGATAGAGCCGGATCCCCGCCAGGTCGTCAAAGACTCCCTGGCCGATCGCCCGCTGCACTGGGTGGATGATGACCGAATGCTCGCCTGGATCCGCAGCGGCGATGTCCTGTTCACCACCACCGCCCACCAGGCCCAGGAAGAAGCCGAACGCCTAACCAGGCAGGCCGAGCGGGCCACCACCGCCCAGCAGGCAACCACGGAGCTCACTGCCCGACTGGAGGAACTGGAGCCCAAGCGGCAGGCCGCCCAGGAGCAGCTCGACCAGGCCCGAGCGGACCTCCACCAGGCGGAACACCAGGCGAGATCCCGGGGCATGTTCGCGAAAATGATGAACAAAGCCCAGGATCAGGCCGCCATCGACACCGCGACCGAACACTTCACCCAGGCCCACGCCCACTACCAGGAGATCGCCCGAACCACCGGCGAGCTCTCTGATCAGCTGCGCCGACTCGGCCCCGCACCTGCCGTCCCCTCTGAAGGGGAGCTTGAGCGTGTCCGCCACCGCGCCCAATTCTTCACCCGCATCGAGACGTACGCCGGCAACACCGACATCGTGGACGCCGAGAAAACCTGGCGGGCCCAGGCCACCGGCGAGGTCGCCCGCATCGACGACAACGTCCGGGCCAAGAAATGGGAACGCACCGGCAAAAAAGTCCTCACCTTCTTCGACGAAGCCAAGATGCCCGACGACGGCTGGCTGACCCGGGCGCTGTCCCGACACCGCTCGCAGACCACTACCCAACCCAGCCACACCCTGGCACCCGAGTTCGACCACTCCCCCACCCGTGACCACGGGCCGGAGCTGTAG